>JAUVQP010000016.1 GCA_030598075.1 Miltoncostaeaceae bacterium
AGTACGTACGTGGACATCCCGAAGGTGGTGCGCGACACCATCCGCCGAATCGGCTACACCCGAGCGAAGTACGGCTTCGACGCCGACACGTGCGGCGTCTCCGTGGCCATCGACGAGCAGAGCCCGGACATCGCGCAGGGCGTGAACCGGGCGCTCGAGGGCCGGGCGGATCCGGGCCACGCCGACGAGTTCGACCTCCAGGGCGCCGGCGACCAAGGGATGATGTTCGGATACGCGACCGACGAGACCTCGGAGCTGATGCCGCTTCCGATCATCCTGGCCCACCGGCTCTGCGAGCGGCTCGCCGCCGTCCGCCGGTCCTCGCTTCCGTACCTGCGCCCCGACGGCAAGAGCCAGGTCACGGTCAGCTACGGGGACGACGGCAAGCCCGGCGCCGTCACCGCCGTGGTGTTGTCGACCCAGCACGGCCCCGAGGTGTCGGGCGATCTGCTCCACGAAGAGGTCACCGCTCAGGTCATCCGGCCGGTGCTGGAGGATTTCGACCGCTGGGACAAGGACATCAAGCGCTACATCAACCCCACCGGCACGTTCGTCACCGGCGGGCCCCTCGGCGATGCCGGGCTCACGGGCCGCAAGATCATCGTGGACACGTACGGCGGCATGGCACGCCACGGCGGCGGCGCGTTCAGCGGCAAGGACCCGTCGAAGGTCGATCGGTCCGCGGCCTACGCTGCGCGCTGGGTCGCGAAGAACGTCGTCGCCGCCGGGCTCGCCGGCCGCTGCGAGGTGCAGGTCGCCTACGCCATCGGCGTGGCCCACCCCGTGTCGGTCATGGTCGAGACCCACGGGACGGGGGACGCGGCGAAGGCCTCCGCTTGGGTGCGCGAGAGGTTCGACCTGCGCCCCGCGGCCATCATCGAGCGCCTCGACCTCCGTCGCCCGATCTACCAGAAGACCGCCGCGTATGGTCACTTTGGCCGGCACGATCCGGACTTCACCTGGGAGCGGACGGACGTTGCTGAGGCAGCATCGTGACGGAGGCGAGCGTTTAGTGCCCCGGCGGGGGCACTAGCGCCACGATGCGCCGCGCGCTCATCACGACCTTCGCCCTCTGCCTCGTGGCGCTCGTCATCCTGTCGCTCGGACCCGTTCCCCGCCGGCGCTGACGGGACCAGCGCCGGCCCAGGTCTACCCCCTGGTCGACGCGCGCGCCCTCGATCGCGCGCTCGACTACTCCGTTCCGGCGGAACTCGACCGACGCGCCGTCCCCGGCGCTCTGGTCGCCTGCCCGCTGGGCCGGCGACCCGTCCTCGGCGTGGTGGTGGGACGCGGCCGATCCGACTTCGCGGGTGATCTGGTCGAGCTCGGGGATGTTCTCGACGTGCCGCCCGTCACCCCGGAGCTGCTCGACCTGGCCGCCTGGGTGTCGCGCTACTACGTCGCGCCGATGGCCCCGTGCTTGCGCCTCGTCCTTCCTCCGGGCGCCTCGGGCGCGCTCCGCCGCGGGCCCGACGGCTCGTGGCTGCTGCGCGACCCCGCCGCCGCGAGGCGCCAGCTGCTCGCGAGCCTGCACGCCGAGAGCGCGACGCCCTCCACGACGCGCCGCGTGGAGATCGTCGAGGCGCTCCGCGCCGCCGGGGGGCGCCTCCCCGCGGCGGACCTGGTCCGCGCTGCGAGCACCACCATGCCGACTCTCCGTCGCATGGCCGAGGCCGGGGAGATCGCGCTCGGCAGCGAGCGGATCGACCCACCCGCCGCGCCTCGCGCGGCGGGTGGGGCCGACGCCTCACCGCCGGCGCTGAACGAGGCCCAGGTGGCGGCGTGCCGCGAGATCGACGCGGCGCTGGACGCCGCTCCCGACGCGCTTCTGCTTCACGGGGTGACGGGTTCGGGCAAAACGGAGGTCTACCTTCGGGCCATCGCCGAGGCACGCCGCCGCGGCCGGTCGAGCCTCGTCCTCGTGCCCGAGATCGCTCTCTCGCCGCAACTCCTGGGCCGGCTGCGCGCCCGCCTCGGCGACGCGATCGGCGTCTGGCACTCGGGGCTGACGCCGGCGCGGCGCGCCGAGGAGTACCGGCGCGCCAGCGAGGGTCGTGTGGACGTCGTTCTCGGGGCGAGGAGCGCCGCTTTCGCGCCGCTCCAGGACCTCGGACTCGTCATCGTCGACGAAGAGCACGACGCGTCGTACAAGCAGGACTCAACGCCCCGCTACGACGCCCGGCAGGTCGTCTTTCGGCGCGCGAGGCGCGCGGGCGCCGTCGTCGTCTACGGCAGCGCGACGCCCCGGCCGGAAAGCTGGCGCGCGCTCCGTCGCGTGACCCTGCCAGAACGCGTCGACGGCGCCCGGCGGCCGCGGGTCGAGGTGGTCGACATGAGAACCCAGCCGCCCGGTCCCGTCTCGCGGCCGCTGGCGCGAGCTCTCCGCGACATGGCCGCCGCCGGCGGCAAGGCCATCCTGCTTCTCAACCGGCGTGGATTTGCGCTGATGGCCGGCTGTCGCTCCTGCGGATGGACCGCCTGCTGCCCTGGCTGCGACGTCGCGATGGTCCTGCACCGCGAGCCACTCCGGCTGGTCTGCCACCACTGCGGCCTCGAGCGGGAGATCCCCGCGCTGTGCCCCTCCTGCCGGGCCGCGGAAGTCGGGCGCATGGGCGCCGGTACCCAGGGTCTCGAGGCCGCGCTGGAGCGGATCGTCCCGGATGTCCGAGTCGTTCGCCTCGACGCGGACGCGGCAGTGTCCGGGGGGGGCGTGGCGGCTCTGATCGAGCGCTTCGCCGCCCCGGGGACGGCGGTCCTCGTGGGTACGCAGATGGTTGCGAAGGGGCACGACCTTCCCGACGTCACCGTGGCGGCGGTCCTCGATGCCGACGGGCCCCTGTCGTATCCGGACTTTCGGTCGGAGGAGCGCGCCTTCTCTCTGATCGTGCAGGCGGTGGGGCGCGCCGGCCGGCGCGGTGAGCCCGCGCGGGCCTTCGTGCAGGCGTACCGTCCCGCCGCGCGCGCCGTCGAGCTCGGGGTTCGCGGCGCGGTCGAGGAGTTCCTATCGGACGAGCTGCCGCGGCGCGAGCGCATGGGATTTCCGCCCTTCGGGCATCTCGCTCGCCTTGTGCTGGAGGCGGAGGACGGCGACGCGCTCGACGGGCTGGCGCGGGACATCGCCGGCGATGTCGGCGAGGCGGGTGGCGTGCGCGTGCTCGGCCCGGCCCGGCTCCACCGGGTCCGCGGGCGCTCGCGCCGGGGCATCCTCGTCCGCGCCGCCGCCGCCGCCGCCGCCGCGGAGGCCCTCACCGCCGCGGTGGCGAGGCGATCGGACGAGCTCCGCCGCGCCGGCGTGCGCGCGACCGTCGACGTCGACCCCCAGACCGTTTGAGAGGCTGTCTCGGCATGACGGTCACGACCGCCCGCGGGCTGCAGGGCCGTCGCGATGCGGTGTCATCGCTCGGGGCGATGCCCGAGGGCATGGCACCCCTCCCTGTTCCTCGCCTCGCTCGTTCCCGGCGGCAGGCCGGCCGCGATTCATTCCGAGACAGCCTTTGGGGAATGACGGAGCGTCGCGTTTCGGTACCCTGCCGACGCCCGTTTTCCCACCGGAGGCTCCTCGATGCCCGTACCCCGCCTATTTGAGGCCCCGCCCGAAGTCGAAGAGCAGTGGTCCCACGTACTCTCCACGCTCCTCGGTCTGGCGGGACCCGACACACGCTCGGCGCTCGTCGAGGAGATCACCGGCGAGGCGCTTCCCGACGCCGACGCGATGCTCGTGCGCGAGCGTCGTCCGCTTCGCGAGGACCCGGACCGCGTCGTCGCGGACATCCTCGCGCGGGGTGCCGGATGGACGCTCGCCCTCGAGGGGTCGCTGGCGTTCGATGCCGTGGACGCCGGGCACCTGGCCGTGCTGCACGACACGCTGTCCGAGGTGGCTGACCGCACGATTCTGGTCGTCGTCACCCCCGACCGGCGCCCTCCGGCGGAGCTCAGAGCGCTCCAGGAGGACGGACGCGACATCCGTCATCGCAGCTGGCTGCGCGTGCGCGACTGGGTCCAGGAGCGCCCGGAGCGCGGGGGGGCGGAGGGGGTGGACCTCGTCCTGCTGCGCGAGGCCGAGTACTACCTGACCCCTCGCGTGGCCGAGCTCTACCGGCTCGAGGGCATCATGCCGCTCGTTCCGGAGGCGGCGCGATCGGCGCTGGCCACGGCGTTCTTCGATCTCAACGACCTCGCGCCGGCCCCGCTCATCCAGAGCAGCGCGGCGGACGAGTGCCGCGTCGTCTTCCCGCGGAGCGGCGATCCCGTCGTCGAGCTCGTCGTCGAGGGCGGCTCCCTCGCCCTCCGTTTGACCGGCGCGGACCCCGGACGGGGAACCGTCGAGGACGCCGGCGCCCACGTGCTGTCGATCGGGTCGCGGGACGACTACGACATGGCGCGGGGATGGGTGCAGTCCTCCGCGAAGAGACTGCTGCCCGCGCGCCGCTAGGATATGGGCGTGCTCGATCGATCGTTCGACGACCCGCAGCTGGAGGCCCGCCGGCTCGTCGCCCTCCGGGAGATCCGTCAGTTCGGCGACCCTGCGCTGAGGTCACCGGCCGCGCCGGTCACCGCGTTCGACGACGCCCTGCGCGAGGAGGCCGAGCGCATGGCGTCGATCATGCGCGACGCGCGGGGAGTGGGGCTCGCCGCGCCCCAGCTCGGCGCGCTCCGCAGGCTGATCGTCGTTCGGCCCGCCGAGGACGAGCCCGCGTTCGCGCTCGCCAACCCCGTCGTGACGTGGCGCTCGGACGAATCGGAGTACGACGCGGAAGGGTGCCTCTCGCTCGGCGAGATCTCGGTCGACGTCTCCCGGGCCGTCTCGGTCCGGGTCGAGGCCCAAGACATCGAGGGCCGGCCGGTCTCGCTCGACTCCGAGGGCTTCGGGGCCCGCGTGCTCCAGCACGAGATCGACCACCTTGACGGTGTGCTGATCCTCGACCTGACCGAGCCCGAGCAGCGACGCTCGGCGCTTCGCGAGCTCAGGTCCGCGTCAGCGGCCGCGTGAGGGTCGCCTTCGCGGGCAGTCCCGCGGCCGCTGCGACGGTCCTCGATCATCTCGTCTCGACGCGGCACCGGCTCGCGCTGGTGATCACCCAGCCCGACAGGAGTCGGGGCCGATCGTCGCGCCTCGTGCCGACGGCCGTGGCGGAGGCTGCCGAGGAGCACGGCATCCCGGTCCTGAAGCCGACGAGCATCAACGACGAGTTCGTTCTCGCCGCGATGCGCGAGGCGGATCTGGGGGCCCTCGCGGTGGCGGCGTTCGGGCAGATCCTTCGCGAGCCGCTGCTCTCGGAGTGGCTCTGCCTCAACGTTCACTTCTCGCTGCTGCCGAAGTACCGTGGCGCCGCTCCCGTGGAGCGGGCCATCATGGACGGCGTCTCGCGCACGGGCGTCACGATCATGCGCATGGACGAGGGGCTCGACACCGGGCCGATTGCGCTGGCGGCCTCCGTCGAGATCGGCCCCGACGACGACGCGATGGGACTGACCGGGCGCTTGGCCGGTGTCGGCGGGCCACTGCTCGCCGACACCCTCGACGCCGCCGAGGACGGCTCGCTGTCGCTGGCCCCCCAGCCGGAAGAGGGCGTGTCCTACGCGGCGAAGATCACGGCCGAGGATCGTTCGCTGAACCCCGAGAGGCCGGCCCGCGCCGTCGTCGATCACGTACGGGCGCTCGCTCCGCACGTCGGCGCCACCATCGTAATCGGCGGCCACGCGCTCAAGGTCTGGGCCGCGAAGGTTCACGACGGGGACCGCCTCGCCCGGCCGGTGGAGGCGCGCGACGGTCGTTTGCTCGTGCGCTGCGCGGATGGCGCCGTCGAGCTGTTGCAGGTTCAGCCGCCGGGCCGGGGGCGCATGGGGGCCGATGCTTTTCTGCGCGGCTGGCGCGGCGACCTGACGCCGGGGGCATGACCGAGACGGGCACGCCCCGGGAGCGCGAGGTCGCGTTCCGGGTTCTCCGTCGGGTCGACGGCGGCGCGTACGCGGACCGGGCGCTCCGCGGTGAGGCCGAGCGCGCGAAGCTCGATCGCCCGGCGTGGGCGCGCGCTCGGCGCCTGGCCTACGGCGCCGTGCGCCGCCGCCGCACCCTCGACTGGCTGATCGACGGCGTTGCGGATCGGCCGGACGACGTCGAGGCCGCCGTGCGAGACGTGCTGCGCCTCGGGACCCACGAGCTCGTGTTCTCGGACGGTGCGCCCGATCGGGCCGTGGTCGACCAGGCCGTCCGCCTGGCGCGCGGTATCCGCGGCCCGGCTCGGCGCCGCTCGGCGCGTGCGGGGCTCGTCAACGCCGTCCTCTGGCGCGTCGCCGAGAGCGGGAGGGGAAGGATCGCGGCGCTCGCCGAGCAGCCCGGATCGGACGCGCTCGTTCATTCCGTACCCGACTGGATCGCCGAGGGCCTGAGGGAGGCCCTCGGGGACGACGCGTCGGCGGCGCTGGCCTCCTTCAACGAGGCTCCCGAGACCGCGCTCCGCTGGAACCCGCTGCGCGGCCCGCGCGCGACCGTGGCGGCCGAGGTGCCCGGGTGGCGGTCCGACGCCCGCCTGCCGGAGGCGTTGGTGGCCACCGCGCCGTTCGTCGTGGAGCGGTCCGACGCCGTGTCGCGCGGTCGTCTCGTCGCCCAGTCTCGCGCGTCGATGATTTCCGCCCGGGCCCTCGACCCGCGTCCCGGCGAGCGGGTGCTCGATCTCTGCTCGGCGCCGGGCGCGAAGGCGACCCACCTCGCTGCCCTCGCGCAGGGAGGGGCTCGCGTCACCGCGGTCGAGCTTCACGAGTCGCGCGCCCGATCCCTGGCGGCGCTCGCCCGTCGCCTCGGCGCTCGCATCGAGATCCTGGTCGGGGACGCCCGCACCCTGTCCCTCGGGGGACCGTTCGACGCCGTGCTCGTCGATCCGCCCTGCACCGGGCTCGGCGTGCTCGCCGCACGGCCCGACGCGCGCTGGCGGCGTCGAGCGGAGGCCGTGCCGGTCCTCGCCGAGCTTCAGGGCGCCATCCTCGCCAGGGCGCTCGATACTGTGCGCCCCGGAGGGCGCGTCGTCTACTCGACGTGCACGCTGCTCCGAGCCGAGAACGAGGAGATCGTGGGCCGTGCGGGCGCGCCGCTCGACGATCTGTCTCCGCGCTTCGCGGGCTGGGAGCATCCGGAGCTGCCCGGGGCGCTCCGCACCGTTCCGGGCCGCGACGGCACCGACGGTTGCTTCGTCGCCCGTCTGCGTGTGGCCTCGAGCCCGTGAGGTCCGCGCGCTGACCCGCGCGAGCGTCGCCGCGCCGAGCGAATGGTTCTCGCCGCCCAAGCACCGGCTCCGGCGTCCCCGCGGGCCTCGCGCCGTCCCCGCCCGGCGTCGCGTAGATTCCACGCCATGAGCGGCAATCCACTGGCGGGGCTCCGTGTGCTCCCCTCGGTCCTGTCGGCCGCCATGCTGCACCTCGGTACCGAGCTCGAAAGCCTCGTGCGCGCCGGCGCTTCCGCCGTGCACGTCGACGTCATGGACGCGCGCTTCGTGCCGAACCTCACCGTGGGTCCGGATTGGACGCGAGCGGTGGCGGGGCTCGTGCACGAGGCGGGTGGGGCGGTGGACGTCCACCTGATGGTGGATCGGCCGGCGGCCATGGTGCGGGCCTTCGCGCCCCACGCCGACGCCATCAGCGTGCACTGGGAGGCGGATCCGCACCCCCACCGGCTGATCGCGGAGATCCGCGAGCTCGGATGCCGCGCGGGCATCGCGATCAACCCGGGTACCCCCGCCGACGCGCTGGCCGCGCTCGCCGGCGACGTCGACTACGTGAACGTGTTGGCGGTCGACCCCGGCTTCGCCGGGCAGAGCTTCATCCCCGCGAGCCCGGCGAAGATCGCCCGCCTCCGCGACCTTCTTCCCGCGGCGGTGCCCATCGAGGTCGACGGAGGGATCAGCCTCGCCACCCTGCCCGTCGCCCGCGATGCGGGCGCGTCGCTCTTCGTGTCCGCATCGTCGATCTTCGGCGCGCCGGATCCCGTGGCCGCCTTCGCGGAGCTCTCCGCCGCGGCCTCCGCGTGACGGCGGGCCACGCGACCCCTGCGGAGCTGGACCTTCTCGCCCGGGCGCGGGATCTTGCGGCCCGCGGCGTGGGGCGCGTCAGCCCGAATCCTCCCGTGGGCGCCCTCGTCGTCAAGGATGGCGTCGTGGTCGGTCAGGGCTGGCACGCGGGCCCCGGGCGGCCCCACGCGGAGGTCGAGGCCCTCCGCGAGGCCGGCGACGCCGCGCGAGGGGCCACCATCGTCTGCACCCTCGAGCCCTGCTCGCATCACGGTCGCACGCCCCCGTGCTCCGATGCTCTGATCGCGGCGGGTGTCGCGCGCGCGGTCGTCGGCGCGGTCGACCCGCTCGAGCGCGACCGCAGGGGCGGCGCCGAGCAGCTTCGAGCCGCCGGAGTCGCCGTCGCCCTTGCGACCGGGTCCGACGGGCGGGCGTGCCGGGAGCTGCTCGGCCCGTTCCTGACCTGGGCGGTGGAGGGCCGCCCGGAGGTCACGCTCAAGCTCGCGACGAGCCTGGACGGTCGGATCGCCACCGCGTCCGGCGAGAGTCGCTGGATCACGGGCCCGCCGGCGCGAGCGCTGGTCCATCGCTGGCGCGCCGAGCTGGACGCGGTCGCTGTCGGTTTGGGAACCGCACTCGGGGACGACCCCGAGCTGACGGCTCGGGATGTCGGGGGCCCGGTCCGTCAGCCCCTGCGCGTGGTCTTCGACTCCGGGGCCCGGCTGCGGCTCGACTCTCGCTTGGCGACGAGCGCCCGGGAGGACCCGGTGCTGGTAATCGCGTCGGCCGGGGCCCCTCGGGAGCGCCTCGACGCCCTCCGCGACGTCGGAGTCGAGGTCTTCCTGGGCCCCGCGGACCGGGCTGCTTCCGTGCGCGAGGGTCTCGCCGAGCTCGCGCGCCGCAGCATCCAGTCGGTGCTCGTGGAGGGCGGCGCGGGTTTCGCCGGCGCGATACTGTCCGCGGGATGCGTCGATCGTGTGCGGTGGTTCCTCGCCCCGATGATCATCGGCGGCGCGGGGGCGCCGGGCGCCGTCGGCGATCCCGGGGCGACGGTCCTCGCCGACGCCCCGCGCATCGCGGGGGCAACCGTGGACCGAGTGGGCGAGGACGTGCTGATCAGCGGCCGGCTCCGACCGCTGCCGGGGGAGTAGCGAACATGTTCACCGGTCTGGTCGCCGAGGTAGGAGAGGTCGTCTCGGCCGACCCGACGCGCCAGGGCGCGCGGCTGCGCTTCCGTGCGCCGGAGGTCGCCCCGCTCCTGGTGATCGGCGACTCGGTGTCCGTCTCGGGCACCTGCCTCACCGCGACCGAGGCGAGCGCCGAGGGGTTCGCGGCCGAGGCCGTCGCCGAGACGCTTCGGCGGACCAACCTCGGAGGCCTTACCGCGGGCTGCGAGGTCAACCTGGAGCCCGCTCTGCGGGTCGGCGATCGCCTGGGGGGGCACATCGTCCAGGGGCACGTCGACGGGCTCGCCCGCGTGCTCTCGGCGCGCGAGGAGGGCGAGAGCACCGTGCTGCGGGTCGGAACGCGGCCCGATCTGCTTCGCTATGTCGTGGAGAAGGGCAGCGTGGCGCTCGACGGCGTGAGCCTGACGGTCGCGAGCCGTGCGAAGGAGTCGTTCGAGGTGGCTCTCATCCCCCACACGATGGTCCACACCACCCTCGGGCCGGACCGCGTGGACCAAGACCTCAATCTCGAGGTGGACGCGTTGGCAAGATACGTCGAGGCACTGACCGTTCGATACAGCGATCGAGATCCAGCAGAATGAGCTCGCGCACCGGGACGACGCCGTTCGCCACCGTCGAGGAGGCCATCGAGGACATCCGGTCCGGGCGGATGGTCGTGGTGTGCGACTCCGAGGACAGGGAGAACGAGGGCGACCTCGTCATGGCCGCACAGTTTGCGACGCCAGACGCCGTCAACTTCATGGCCACGCACGGGCGTGGCCTCATCTGCCTCGCGCTCACCGAGGAGCGGACGGAGCAGCTAGGGCTCCTGCCCATGGTCCGTCGCAACGAGACGCCCCACAACACGGCGTTCACCGAGTCCATCGAGGCACGGGACGGCATCACCAGCGGCATCTCGGCGCCGGATCGTTCGCGCACGATCATGGTCGCGATCGACCCCGACACGGGCTCCGACGATTTGGTGAAGCCCGGCCACGTCTTCCCGCTGCGCGCCCAGGGGGGCGGGGTCCTGAAGCGCGCGGGGCACACCGAGGTCGCGGTCGACCTCGCGCGCATGGCCGGCCTGATCCCCGCCGGGGTCATCTGCGAGATCCAGAACGCCGACGGCACCATGGCGCGGATTCCCAGCCTCGTGCCCTACGTCAAGGGGCACGGGCTCCGCATACTCACGATCGCCCAGGTCATCGAGCACCGGCGGCGCACGGAGCGCCTCATCGAGCGGGGTGCCTCGGCGCGACTTCCCACCGTATTCGGCGAGTTCACGGCCACCGGATATGCCAGCGTCGTGGACGGCAAACACCACGTCGCGCTCGTGATGGGAGACGTGGCTGGTAAGGACGATGTGCTCGTGCGCGTGCACTCCGAGTGCCTCACGGGGGATGTGTTCGGGTCGCTCCGCTGCGATTGCGGCGATCAGCTTCGAGCGGCGCTCGCCATGATCGCCGAGGAGGGCGCCGGCGTGCTGCTGTACATCGCCCAAGAGGGGCGGGGCATCGGCCTGCTCAACAAGCTGAAGGCCTACGACCTGCAGGACCGGGGGCGCGACACCGTCGAGGCGAACATCGAGCTCGGCTTCCCGGTGGATCTCCGCGACTACGGTGTCGGTGCCCAGATTCTTGTGGACCTGGGCCTCACGAGCATCCGACAGCTCACCAACAACCCACGGAAGATCGTGGGTCTCGATGGCTACGGGCTGTCGGTCACCGAGCGGGTGCCCATCGAGGTGCCACCCGGACTCGAGAACCTCGAGTACCTGAAGACCAAGCGGGACAAGCTCGGTCACGCCCTTGGCCATCCCGATCTCGGGGTTCACGACTCGGACGCGGGCGCCGCGGGCGACGACGACCGCCCGGATTGATGGCGCGCAGCGGTGAGGCCCCGCCGCCGGCGCCGCTCGATCGCCCCGCAGCGGCCATCGCGATCATCATCTCGGGCTTTCACCGCGACATCGCCGAGCGCCTGCTTCGCGGCGCCGAGAGCCGCCTCCGCGAGGTTGGCCACACGGGCGAGGTCGAGGTTCGGTGGGTCCCCGGTGCGTTCGAGCTTCCGTTGGGGGCGAAGACCCTCGCGGGCGCCGGCCGGTTCTCGGCCGTCATCGCCCTGGGTGCGGTCATTCGCGGCGAGACGTCTCACTTCGACGTCATCTGCGACGCGTGCGCCAGCGGCCTCAGCCGCGTGGCGCTCGACACCGGCGTCCCCTGCGCCTTCGGGGTGCTCACCTGCGACACCGTGGATCAGGCTCTGGCGCGTTCGGGTGGACCGGTCGGAAACGCCGGCGAGGCGGCCGTCGACGCGGCCGTGGCACTCGCGAACCTGATCGCCGAGCCGCCGAGGTGACCGCGCTCGCCGCGCCGCCGCTCGGAGGTGGGCGTGGCGCGGCGTGGCCCGGGCGGCCGCCGCCCCGGCGGCCGGGTCCCGCCGCGTGGGATGGGCCGCTCGACCGCCTGCCCGGAGTTGGGACCGGGGTGGCGGCGCGGGCCGCTGCGCTGGGCCTTCGCACCGTCGGGGACCTTCTCCAGCACCTACCTTTCCGCTACGAGCGCTTCGACGATACGCGGTCCTTGGCGCGCGACGTGCCCGTGGGGAGCGAGACCACGCTTCGCGTGCGCCTGGAGTCGATCTCGGTGAGGCCCACCCGGCGCCGGCGCCTGCGCATCGTGCGGGCGAAGGTGACGGATGAGTCCGGACCGCTCTGGGCGAGCTGGTTCAACCAGGAGCATCTCGCGCGGATGCTCAAGCCGGGCGACGAGCTGCTTCTGCGCGGGACGCTCCGAGCCGGCTCGCCGCCGGAACTGACGGTGAAGAGCCACGAGATCCTCGGGCGAGGCGCCTCGGAGGGGCTCCACACGACCGGCCTCGTGCCCGTCTACGCCGGGACCGAGGCGCTTCCCGCGCGACGGATCCGAGAGATGGTCGACGCCGCCCGCCCGCTGGCCGCGGCCGCGCCCGAGGCACTGCCCGCATGGCTGCGGCATCGGCTGAGTCTGCCCGCGATCGCCGATGCGTTGATCGCCGTCCACTTTCCCCGCTCGCGCGGCGAGGCGCGCCGCGGCCGCCGCCGCCTCGTGATCGAGGAGCTGCTCGTCCTTCAGCTTGGCCTGCTCGCCCTCCGCCGCCGGGAGGGCGAGCGGCGTCGCGGTATTCGCCTGGTCCCGACGGGCGCGCTGTCCGGCGCCGTCCGGCAGGCGCTGCCCTTCGAGCTCACCCCGGAGCAGGTGCGCGTGGCGGGTCGAATCGGACGAGATCTCCGCGACGACCGCCCCATGCGGCGCCTCCTCCAGGGCGAGGTCGGGTCGGGAAAGACGGTCGTCGCCGCGCTGGCGATCTGCCACGCCGTCGAGGCCGGTGCGCAGGCCGCCGTTCTCGCGCCGACCGAGACGCTCGCGGAGCAGCACGTCGCCACGCTCAGCGATCTGCTGCGCCCCGCGGGGGTCGAGCCGGTCCTGATCACCGGGCGCGTGCCGCGGGCGGAGCGCGAGCGGCGCCAGGTGGCCCTCGCCACCGGGACCGCGTCGCTCGCGGTGGGCACCCAGGCGCTGCTCTCGGGGGGCATCGAGTTCTCCCGGCTCGGACTGGTCGTCGTCGACGAGCAGCACCGTTTCGGGGTCGACCAGCGCCAGGCGCTGTCTGCGAGGGTCGAGGGAACGGGAGGCGTCGCCCACCTGCTCTACATGACGGCGACGCCGATCCCCCGAACCCTCGCGCTCACCGCGTACGGCGACCTCGCGGTGTCGACGATCCGCCGCCGACCCCCGGGACGTGTTCCGGTCGAGACGCGGTGGGTTCGCGAGGAGGACCGCGAGGAGGCGTACGAGTCTCTGCGCTCGGAGCTTCGTGCCGGGCGTCAGGCATATGTCATCTGCCCGCTCGTCGAGGAGGGCGAGGACGCCGAGGCGCGCGCCGCCACCAGCGAGGTCGAGCGGCTGGCCGCGGGACCGCTGGCCGGCTTCTCGGTCGGTCTCGCCCACGGTGCCCAGCGGTTGGACGACAAGCGCGAGGCCATGAGGCGCTTCGGGGAGGGCGACACCGACGCGCTGGTGGCCACGACCGTCGTCGAGGTGGGCATCGACGTCCCGAACGCCACGGTCATCCTCATCGAGGACGCCCATCGCTTCGGGCTTGCCCAGCTTCACCAGCTACGCGGGAGGGTCGGGCGGGGGGAGAGCCCGGGATTGTGTCTCCTCCTCGGAGATCCGGCGGGAGAGGACGGCGCGCGACGGCTGGAGGCCCTCACGCAGACGTCCGATGGCTTCCGTCTCGCCGAGCTCGACCTGGAGATCCGCGGCGAGGGCAGCATCCTCGGCGTTCGGCAGGCGGGCCCGACGGACCTTCGCTTCGCCCGGCTCGCCCGCGACCGGCGAGAGTTGGCCGAGGCCCGGTACGCGGCGCGGCGCGTCATGGCCGACGATCCCACCCTGAGCCGCGAGGAGCACCGGCTGCTCCGGGCCGCGGTCATGGAGCGCTTCGTGGACGTTCCACGGCTGCTCGATGGCTGAGCGCTCGGGTCGCGTGGCGGTGACATGGGGCAGCTGACGATCTCGGGCGGCGTGCACCGCGGGCGCCGCATCAGCGCTCCGCCGGGCCGGACGACGCGGCCGACGAGCGCTCGGGTGCGGGAGGCGATGTTCGCGCTCGTCGGTCCCGTCGAGGGACTCGCGGCTCTTGATCTGTTCGCCGGATCCGGAGCGCTCGGCATCGAGGCCCTCTCGCGGGGGGTGGCCACCGCGACCTTCGTCGAGCGCTCGGCCGGCGCCGCGCGGGTGGCACGCCGGAACGTCGAGCACCTCGGGCTCTCGGAGCGCTCTCGGATCGTCGTGCGCGACTGGCGCGCCGCCCTCCGGCGCGACCGGGCGGGGGGTCGACGCTACGGCTTGTGCCTCATAGACCCTCCCTATAGCGTGGTGTCACGGGTCGCCGCCCCGCTCGTTGACCTGCTCGTTCCCGTGCTTGAGCCCGGCGCGATCGTCGTCATCGAGAGCGCGGCCGACACTCCGGCTCCGCTCGCCGAGCTTCCCGCGGCGGCGCGCGAGTTCCGCACCTACGGCGACACCGCCGTCAGCGTGATCCGACTGGAGCCCCACACATGACACCGCGGATGGACCAGAGGCTGGCGATCTGCCCCGGCACCTACGATCCTGTGACTCTCGGCCATCTGGACGTCATCGAGCGGGCCTCAAGGCTCTTCGACACCCTCGTGGTCTCCGTGACCAGCGGCGCCTCCAAGAAGCGACCGATGTTCTCGATCGGCGAGCGCATGGCGTTCGTGCAGGAGAGCGTGGGCCACCTAGCGAACGTAGAGGTCACATCACTCAACGAGTTGGTCGTGCACCACGCCGAGAAGCTGGGCGCCGTGGCCATGGTAAAAGGTCTTCGGGCGATCTCCGACTTCGACTACGAGTTCCAGATGGCCCAGATAAACAAGCACCTTTCCGACGGGATCGAGACGATCTACCTGCCGGCCTCCCCGAAATACAGCTTTATCAGCAGCAGCGGCGTGCGCGAGGTCGCGGCGTGGGGAGGTCCGGTCGACGACTGGGTGCCACCAAATGTCGCCGCGGCTCTCCGTGCCCGCGCCCGACGCGAGAAGACGACGGGCTGAGGAGAGGGTCCATGGACGTACTGGAACTCATCGACAAGTTGGACGACCTGGTCCACAACGCGCGGGCGGTCCCGCTCACCGACCAGGTGCGCATCGACCGCGAGGCGATCTACGGCCTCCTCGACCAGATGCGTTCCACGATCCCGGAGGAGGTCAAGCAGGCGCGGTGGATCGTGAAAGAGCGGCAGGAGATGCTGGCCGAGGCCAAGCGTGAGGCCGAGCGCCTGGTGTCCGAGGCGCAAGAGAAGGCGGCGCACGAAGCCTCCGAGCAAGAGGTCGTGAAGAAGGCCGAGCGCGAGGCCACGCAGATCCTCGAAGAGGCTCGTCAGCGCGAGCGCGAGGTGCGTCTTGGCGCCGAGGACTACGCCGACGAGGTTCTCGCCACGCTCGAGAGCAACCTCGGCAAGATCCTGGCGGC
>JAUVQP010000137.1 GCA_030598075.1 Miltoncostaeaceae bacterium
GGGCGCCTACCCCGCACCGGCGACTCGGTGCCCCTCGAGAACTACACGCTGACCGTCGAGGCTACGCAGGGAACGCGGGTCGTGCTCGTCGCGATCGAGCGCAACGACCCACCGGGCGAGAAGGCCGGCGGGGCCGACGCCGGGGCCGCGGTTCATTCTGAAACGGCTTCCTAGTGCCGTGTCAGGGCACCATGGCGGGTTCTGGCCGCGAAAACCCCGCGGGGCAGGGATGCAGCGTCAGCGCCATGGTTCCCTGACACGGCACTAGAGACCATCGCCGCGCAGTTGCGCGGCGAGTCCGCCCCGCCCGGTCACGTTGATCGCGCCGCAGAGGGCGCCCAGGTCGATGGCCTTCCGGAGCGAGAGTCCCCGGCCGAGGCCGGTCGTGAGGCCCGCGGCGAAGCTGTCTCCGCTGCCGTAGGTGTCGACGAGCGGAGCGGGCGGGCGGGCGGGCGGGTACGGGGTCCATGGCCCGGTGCCCTCGCGGTAGCGACCGCCCGCGGCGCCGTCGGTGACGACGACGGCACCCGGCTCGATCGGAAAGACGTCGACGGGCTCGCCCGCATCCGATGCGCTGGCCACGACCACGTCGGGCCGGACTCCGCTCCGATCCAGCGCGGCGCGGCGGCGGGCCGTGACCACGAGCCTCGCGCCGGCACGGGCCCGGCGGAGCACCTCGGGGGCACGGCCCGTGAAGTAGACCGCGTCACAGGCGGCGAGCTCGTCCCAGGGGAGGTCGTCGGCGGCGACGGGGTCGGTCGCGACGCCGACGACCGCGATCGCGCGATCGCCCGAGTCGCCGACCACCGACAGCGCCCGCGTTTGGGGGGCGCGTCGCCGCGCCGCGAGCACGCGGACGCCGACGGCCTCGAGCCGCTCCTTGGCCAGATCGCCCGCCTCGTCGTCCCCGAGCGCCGTGAAGAACAGCGTCTCGGCGCCCAGCTTGGCGACCTGGCTCGCCGCGACGCCACCCCCGCCGGCCGGCTCCTGGATGGGATCGACGAGCCGCGTGATCTCCCCGGGACCCGGCAGGCGGCCGCGCGCGTGGGTGACCCACTCGACGTGCCCGACCACCGCCACCCGGGGCGAACGGCTCACCGCGGGACGATCTCCTCGGGTGCCCCGAAGGGGTGCAGAGCGGCGGGTACCGCGATGCTCCCGTCGGCGCGCTGGTGGTTCTCGATCAGCGCGATGATGGTGCGCCCGACCGCGCAGGCGGTGCCGTTCAGCGTGTGCACCGGCTCGCTGCGCTTGCCGCGCCGGACCCGCGCCTTGAGTCGCCGCGCCTGGAAGTCGGTGCAGTTCGAGCACGACGTGACCTCGCGGTAGGCGTCCTGCCCCGGCATCCACGCCTCGCAGTCGAACTTTCGCGCGGCAGGAGCGCCAAGGTCGCCCACCGCCACGTCGACCACCCGGTACGGGATCTCGAGCGCGCCGAGGATCGACTCCTCGATTCCCAGCAGCCACAGATGCTCGTCGGGCGAGCTCTCGGGCTCGACGAACACGAACATCTCCAGCTTGTCGAACTGGTGCACGCGGAACATGCCGCGCGTGTCGCGTCCCGCCGCGCCCGCCTCGCGCCGAAAGCAGGTGGACAAGCCCGCGTAGCGCAGCGGAAGGCGCTCCGCGTCCAGGATCTGATCCTGATGCAGACCCGCGAGCGGCACCTCGCTGGTGCCGGCCAGGAACAGACCGTCCTCGGTGGTCTCGTAGGTCGAGCTCCGATCGGTCGGAAAGAAGCCGGTGGCCCACATGGCCCGCTCACGCACGAGAACCGGCGGCACCACAGGCGTGAAGCCCCTCTCCTCGAGCAGCGACAGGGCGAAGGTGACGAGCGCCAGCTGGAGCCGCACGAGCGGGCCCAACAGGTAGACGAAGCGCGCGCCGGAGACCTCGGCGGCCTGCTTCATGTCGAGGCCGCCGAAGGCGGTCGCGAGATCGACGTGGTCGCGGACCGGAAAGTCGAACCGGGGAGGCTCGCCGACGCGCCGGAGCTCGACCGCGTCCTCCTCGCCTCCGTCCGGCGCGCCGTCCTCGGCCAGGTTCGAAAGCCGACCCAGGAGCCCATCGCGCTCGGCCTCGACCGATCGAAGCTCCTCCTCGCCCCGCTGAAGCGCCTTCGCGAGGGCTCGGGCCTCGGCTTCCTCCTGGTCCGTGGACCGTCCCTCTGCGCGCGCCAGCCCGATGGCCTTGCTCAGCCGGCCGCGCTCGGCTCGCCGCGACTCCACCGCCTGGCGGAGCTCGCGCGAGCGCGCGTCCGCCGTGATCAAGGCGTCGAGGCCGCCGGCCTCGCCCCGCCGAGCCAACGAGCGTCTGACGCGCTCCGGCTCGGACCGGATGAGTCTTAGGTCAAGCAGTGGCGCACGAGTGCCCCCGGCGGGGCCCCAGCGCCCCGTCAGGGCCCGTTGGTGTGTTCCATCCCGAGAAAAGCCCGCGGAGCGAAGCGAACGTTCCTTGGCGGTCCACTAGCCGGCGGAACCCTCGCCGGCCAGTTCCGCCCGGACGGCATCGAGGTCGTCGCCGAAGACGAACGCCCGTCGAAGGCCGGTGATCTCGAAGATCCGCCGAAGGCGCCGATGGGGACACACCAACCCGAGGCGGCCCTCGCTCACCCGGGCCTGGTTCAAAAGGCTGACCAGGGCGCCGAGGCCAGAGCTGTCGAGCAGGGTGACCTCGCTGAGATCCACAACAAGCTGGGTCTCCGCGGGATCGACATCCTCGATCTCCTGGCGAAACCCGGCGACCGTATAGATGTCGAGCTCGCCGCTGAGCACCGCGAGCGTCAGGTCGTCGTATGGCTCGGTCCGGACGTCGAGGCTCATGCCGTCGACTCTAGCGCTTGGCTCAGTCTCCGCCGCTGGCTATTGGAGGCTTTCGACGTAGGCGACGACATCGTCGAGGGCCTGCCCGGAGACGAGGCCGCCCGGCATGCCGCCCCCGCCGTCGACGGTCTGCGCACGCACGGCCTCGGCATCGAGACCCGCTCCGGCAAGCGCCGGCCCGATCCCGCCGCCATCCTGGCCGTCGCCCAAGTGGCACGAGCTGCACGAGCCCTGGAAGACGATGAGGCCCGCCTCGGCCTGCTCGCTGCCGCCCTGGCCTGCGTCCTCGTCCTCGTCTCCTCCGGCCTGGGGCTCGGACACGATGGTGTTGCCATCGGCGTCGGTCTGCACGGCGGAGTTGACGACCGTCTCCGCGGAGTCAGGCGTCTCGGCCGCGCTGGGGTCCACCTCGCTGCAACCTGCGGCGATGCCGAGCGACGCCGTCAAAGCGAGCACCGCGATCAATCCTTTGAGCCGAGTGGTCACCGGGAAAGGGCCTCCGAGTCGATGCGGCCAGCGTCGGCGGAATCCTAGGGCTCGGCCGCGCCGAAGCCAACTCGCCGAGGACGAAACGAGCGCACGTAGGGTCATTGGCCCCGGGCGGACGCGCATAACTCGCGGCAGGCGGCACACGCTTGCGCTAGCCTGGGGTGGGCAGTGATGGGCCCAGTCGATGGCGTCGCGCCGACCCTCGGGGACGGCGCGCTCGTCCACCCGGACGCGACGGTTCTCGGTCGCGTCACGCTCGGCGAGCGAGCGGGCGGGCGGGCGGCCACGGGCGGGGCTCCGCGATCTCCACGCCGCCATGATCGGAATGCGCCGTGACGCGTCGAGGTACCGACCCGCGCGAGACGGGTCCCGTCGCGCCGGGCGGTCTCTTCGACCGCGTGGCGTCGATCGACACTGTGGAGTTCGCGCCCGCGCTCGGGGAGATGGCCGACCGCATCCGCGAGTCTCTTCCCGTCGACATCGTCATCATCGAGGCGATCGACGAGTACGACATCACCGACGTCGCGCGCGGCTACAGCCTGGCGGGCAAGCGGTCCGCCCAGGCACTCCGCTCGCTCCTCGGCCCCGTCGGGATCGACACCATCGGCCTCGCGGACGCGGCGATCGAAGCTGGGAAGGCGGTGCGCTGGACGCGCCTGTGGGCCGGAGCGCGAGAGGTGCACGGCCTCGGGCACACCTCCGAGGACGGTCGCTCGACGGACCTGCTGCACGGCCTGATGCCGGACGCCAACGGTCTCGCCGTCCCGCTCGGCACGGCGTATCACCCCAACCTGGGTGCCGTGACGATGATCAACGCCGGCGGCGGCGCCACCGTCCCGGACGCGATCGCCGAAGAGCTTGAGGCGCGCGTCCCCCCGCGCTCGCGCGCGGTCCGCAAACACCCACGCCCCCCCCGCACCCGACGCACCCGACACGGTCAGGA
>JAUVQP010000003.1 GCA_030598075.1 Miltoncostaeaceae bacterium
CGAGACCCGTCGAGGCCTGGGCGTGCTCGTGGTCGCGCTCCCCTAGTCCCGGCGGCCCGCGGGGCGGGCGGCTAGTGCCGTGTCAGGAAACCTTTGCCCCGTTCTTCCTCGCTGCAAACCATCGCGGGTGCGGTGTCCTCGGTCATCGCCCTGGGCTCAACCATGGCGATGACGCTGCGTCCTTGCCCCGCGGGGTTTTCGCGGCCAGAACACGCCATGGTTCCCTGACACGGCACTAGGAGCCCAGGTGGCGCAGCACTTTGGGCGGATACAGCGCGACCAGGCTCGCGCCCGCGGCGCGCGCGGAGGTCACGTCGAGGATCGCCAGCGTGCCCTTCCGGAACTCGATGTACCCCCCGCCGACCAGCACGCCGGCAAGCAGCGACAGATCGGGCTGGTGGCCGCACATCATCAGGCTGGCCACCCCGGGATGCTCCGCGATGATCTCGGCGGCCCCATCCGTCCGCATGCCGGGTCGAAGGCGGTCGTCGAGCGCCGGCTCGAGGCCGAGGTGGTCTCCGACGATGTCGGCCGTCTGGGCGCACCGCGTCAGGGGGCTCGACACCAGCACGTCCGGGGCAACGCCAAGGGCGCGCATGCCGCTGGCGCCGAGGCGCATGCGCATCGACCCCTTCGGGGTCAGCGCGCGCGGCTCGTCCCGGTGTTCCGTCGCCGGACCCGGGTCCTCCGCGAGGCCGTGGCGGAGCAGAAGTAGCTCCATCACAGAACCGTAGCGGCCAGGTTGCCCTCGCGGCGCACGGCCGGCCGCCGGTGCCCGTCAGCGAACCCTCACCACGCTCGGCCGCGCTCAAGAACTTCGCGGATGCGCTGTCCTCGGTCATCGGCCATGGGGACCGCGGGCCCGATGAAGCTGCGCCCTGGCCCGCGGGGTCCTCTCAGGGCCCAACACGCCCGGGTCCCCGGACCGGTACTAGTCGATCATGTCGTAGGCGGGCAGCGTGAGGAACTCGACGAATTCATCGGTGGCCGTGATCTGCTCGAATAGCTCGGCGGCCGTGTCGAAATACGGGTGGTGTACCTCGGGTGCGCCCGCCTTGATCTTTTCCAGTTCCTCGGCGAGGACCTCTCGGAAGAGCTCGGCCGTGATGTCCCTTCCGTCCTCCAGGACGCCGTTCGGGCTGCGAATCCACTGCCAGACCTGACTGCGGCTGATCTCGGCGGTGGCGGCATCCTCCATCAGGTTGTTGATCGGGACGCAGCCGACGCCGGCCAGCCAGGCGCCGAGGTACTGAACGCCGACGTTGACGTTGGTGCGCAGCCCGGCCTCCGTGATGGGCCCGCGCGGGCCGAAGTCCAGGAGATCCTCGGCGGCGATGTGGACGTCGGGGGTCTTCTTGTCGATCTGGTTCGGCCCGGGCATGACCGCATCGAACGCCTCGACGGCGATCGACACGAGGCCCGGGTGCGCCACCCAGGTGCCGTCGTGGCCGTCGCCGGCCTCACGCACCTTGTCGGCCTTGACCTTGGCGAGAGCGTCGGCGTTCGCCTCAGGATCGTTCTTGATGGGGATCTGCGCCGCCATGCCGCCGATGGCGTGCGCCTCGCGACGATGGCAGGTCTTGATGGCCAGCTTGGAGTACGAGCGCATGAAGTGGCTGGTCATCGTGACGAGGACGCGGTCGGCGAGGACGAAGTTGGGGTCGCGCTTGAACTTCTTGATCACGCTGAACATGTAGTCCCAGCGGCCGCAGTTCAGGCCGGCGGAGTGCTCTCGTAGCTCGTAGAGGATCTCGTCCATCTCGAAGGCGGCCAGAATCGTCTCGATGAGGACGGTGGCCTTGATCGTTCCCTGCGGGATGCCGATCTCGTCTTGTGCCTTGATGAAGATGTCGTTCCAGAGGCGCGCCTCGAGGTGGTTCTCCAGCTTGGGCAGGTAGAAGTACGGACCACTACCCTGCTCGATCTTCTTCTCGGCGTTGTGGAAGAGGTAGAGAGCGAAGTCGAACATGCCCGCCGACACCGGCTGGCCGTCGACCGTGACGTGCTTCTCGATGAGGTGCCAGCCCCGGGGGCGGACGATGAGCGTGGCCAGGTCCTCGCCGAGCGAGTACTCCTTGCCGTCCGGGTTGGTGAACGTGATGGTCCCGTCCACCGCCGCGCGCAGGTTGATCTGGCCCTGGATCGTGTTCTCCCAGGTCGGCGTGTTCGAGTCCTCGAAGTCGGCCATGTACATCTTCGCTCCGCAGTTGAGAGCGTTGATGATCATCTTGCGCTCGACCGGGCCGGTGATCTCGGCGCGGCGATCCTGTAGATCGTCGTTCACCGGCGCGACGGTCCAGCCGTCGTCCTCGCGAATGTGGGCGGTCTCGGGGAGGAAGTCGGGCGTTTCCTCGCCGGCGTCGATCCGCCTGGCACGCTCGGCGCGAGCGCCCAGAAGCTCTTGGCGCCGCGCGTCGAACTCGCGGTGCAGGGTGGCCACGAGCGCCAGCGCGTCGTGGGTGAGAATCTCGGCACCTTCAGCGGATACCGGTGCGTGGATCTCGACTCCGTCGGGTGTTGTGGTCGTGCTCATCTGGGCTCTCTGGACCTTTCTTCGCGTGCCTCGCTCGAACCCGGGAAGTCTACGGGAGCCCCGCAGTCGATGGTCTCGGCGGCGCGCGGCACTAGAGGCGCCCGGGAACCTGCGCGGTGAGCAGGGAGGCGACGACGACGATCGCCAGCGAGATGGCCAGCTCGGCCCCCGCGCCGCGCCGGACCATGACGAGTGCCGCCGCGTTGGGACGGCCCAGGACGCGGAGCGATGTTACGAGCCGTCGGTTTCGAAGGGCCAGAAAGGCGATCGGGCTGAGCAGCGCGATCTTGATCACGATGCTCCGTCCGTACGCGGTCTCCCAGAGGTCCGCCGGGTCCGACAGCTGGCCGGACGCTCGCGCGATGCCGGTCGCGACGGCCACTCCGACCGCGAGGAGGGCGACGCGGGACAGGTGCGCCAGCACGGCCGTCCCGAGCTCTCGCCCGCCGTTCGGCACGGCGCGGGGGAGCTGCCACAGCGTGAGGCCGACGAGGGCGAGTCCCCCGATCCACACGGCCACCGCCACCATGTGCGCGAAGTGCAGGCCGGTCTGAAGCAACGGCAGCGGGGCCTGGGATGCGTGCCCCTGGGCGGAGACCTGCCAGAGGATCGTGCCGAGCAGGGCGGCCATCAGGAGGGCCGGGAGCGGCTTGCCGGCGGCCGTCGGCTCGCGGGAGCCCCCGTTGCGCCCTCCGTACTCCGCGAGAAACTGCCAGGACCCTACGGCGAAGAGCAGGAAGAGAAGGATCGCACGCGTTTGGATGAGGGTGCCGAAACGGGTGTCGGCGAGCACCTCCCCAATCCCGTCGATGTCGCCCACAGCGGACATCACGCTCGTCCCGAGCACGCTGGCGCTCTGGACGACGAGCAGGTATCCCTCGGCCAGCATGGCGCCGAGGGCGAGAACCCCGAAGCCGACCCAGAAGACATCGCGGCCCCAGGCGAGGGCATGAACGTGATCGGCGTGGCTCTCTGACGCCACGTCGAGGAGCGCGGGACGCCACACCAGCCAGCGGAACGCGAGCAGCCCGACCAGCCCGCCCAGCATGACCAGCTCTGCGAAGCGCGCGCTGACCGCGAAGAATCCCGTCGCGCCGGGACCCGACCCGGCGCTCGTGCCCGCGAGCACGGGCTCCGACAGGGCCCCCGGACCGATGCCGAAGCGCATCACGCCGGTGATGACGTGGCTGTCGGCTCCGAGGACGCGGAACCGCGCCGTGTAGGTGCCCGGAGGCAGGCCCGGACGGAGGGCGATGGCGAGTGCCGTGGCGTCGTCCGGAGGGACCGCGCCGACCCCGATGCTCGCCGGCGTGCCGTCGCCGTCGACGACATCGAGATCCGCGGCCTGCACCAGCTGGATCGGCTCGTTGAACCGAAGGCGCACCGACGCTGGGCTCTCGGGAAGGCGCGCCTCGGCCGCGGGCGAAGAGTCGATCAGGACGGCGTGGGCGGCGGCGTCCGCGGGAAGGATGGACGCGCCGATCGCGGCCAACACGACGGTCAGGACGAAGAGGCGGATACACAAGATCGTCGCGCCGCCGGCGTGCCGCCGCAAGGTCGCCCGGGCTCGCCTTCTCGCCCGCTAACCTCGGCTGCGTCAACAGGGGGGACGTATGAGTGGGCTGATGGCCGGGCGCACCGGGCTCGTTGTGGGAGTGGCGAACAAGCGAAGCATCGCGTGGGCGATCGCGAAGAGACTCGACGCTGCGGGCGCGCGCCTCGCGTTGAGCTTCCAGAACGAGCGGACCGAGCGCGATGTCCGAAAGTTGGCCGCCACCCTCGAGAACGAGGGCCCGGTGCTGCCTCTCGACGTCCAGGACGACGCGCAACTCGACGCCGCCGTCGCCGACGCGGCCGGCGCGCTGGGCGGGATCGACGTCCTTGTTCACGCCGTGGCGTTCGCCCGCCCCGACGACCTCGGCGGGCGGTATGTGAACACCGAGCGCGACGGCTTCCTCTTGGCGCTCGACGTCTCGGCGTACTCGCTGACTGCTCTGGCCCGGCGCGCCGAGGCGCACATGGCGGGTCGTGACGCCTCCATCATGACCCTCAGCTACCTCGCCGCCGACCGCGCGGTGCCCGGCTACAACGTCATGGGCGTGGCCAAGGCCGCCCTCGAGTGCAGCGTCCGCTTCCTGGCGTGGGATCTCGGCGAGAGCGGAATCCGCGTCAACGCGATCTCGGCGGGGCCGGTGCGCACGTTGGCGGCACGTGGGGTGCCGGGATTCGGGACGATGGCGGAGAAGGCCGCCGAGCGCTCCCCGCTACGCCGCGAGATCATCGCCGACGAGGTGGGGGACGCGGCGCTCTACCTGGCGTCTCCGCTCAGCACGGCCGTCACGGGCGGCACGATCTTCGTCGACGCCGGCTACCACGCGATGGGCATCTGATGCCCGCCTTCCGGGCGGGCTCCCGCTGGCCGACTATCCCTCGGTGAGCTTCCTCGCGTAGAGGCCCTGGTCGGCGCGCTCCATGAGGGTGTTGGTGTCCGATCCGTCCTCCGGCGCCCACGCCAAGCCCACCGTCACCGAGACCGACGGCCCCGGTCGATCGGCGTGGGCGAAGTTGTTCCGGACCTCGGTCACGATGTCTTCGGCCGCCTTCTTCCCCACCTTTGCCTTTCCGGGCACCCACACGGCGAACTCGTCGCCGCCGATGCGCCCGGCGCGGCCGTGGCGGCTCAGAACCCGGGCCACCTCCATCAGCACCAGGTCGCCCGTGCGGTGCCCGAAGCGGTCGTTGACCCGCTTGAAGGAGTCGACGTCGCACAGCAGCAGGCTGCCCGCGCCCCCCGCCTTCAGGGCCGCCCGCGTCTCGGCGAGCCAGTGCCGCCGGTTCGAGATACCGGTGAGGTCATCCTCCTGCGCGAGGCGCTCGAGGTCCTCGACGCGCATCGCGAGTGACCCCTCGGTGGTTGCGCCACATGCCTCGGTGGCCGCCTCGGCGGCGTCGTCGAGGTCGGACAGGGTGAGGTCCAGCATGTCGAGCGCGGCGACGGTCAAGGGCAGCGATGTCTCGGCGCCCATCAGCATGTCCGCGATCGAGTTGGCGAGCTGCACGCAGGCGATCTGCTCGTCCGGCACCGCGTCGCCCTCTGGGCCGCCGTGGTGCCACGCGATGGCGCTTGCGATGTCGCTGGGGAGCGCCCAGCGATCCGCCAACAGAGCTCCCGCAGCGGCGTGGTCGACGCCGAATCGCTCGCGCTCCTCCTGGGCGCGCACGGCGCCGGCGCGGTGTCGGGTGGCGATGTCCTCCACCGGCTCCTCGCCGAACGCCACCGGGAGCACGAGCTTCCCGATGTCGTGGAGAAGGCCGGCCAGATGCGGGGTGTCGCTGGGAACGCCCGATTTCTCGGCCAACGCGGCCGCCGTGCGCGACACCGCCATGGCGTGTACGTGCATCTCGCCCCGCGACGCGCGACCGTTGCCCGGCGCCTGCTCGAGGAACCGGTAGGTGGTGGCCTCGAGGGCAAGACGCCGGATGGCGTTCCGTCCAACCAACGTGACCGCCTGGCGCACGGTCTTGGCGTTGATGGGGCGCGCGTTGGCCGCGCTGTTCGCGAACCGCAGCAGGTTGGCGGCGAAGGCCTCGTCGTCCTCGATCGCGACGACGAGCTCCACGGTCGTCGACTCCGGATCATCCGCGACCCTGAGCGCCCGTTCCACGGTCGAGTTCAGCACCGGCAGCTCGCCCAGCTGGGCGAGGGCGCCTTCGAGCCGAGCGGCCGCGCTGGGGGGCAGGGGGGCCGTCGCGTGCTCCGTGCGCCCCGCGCCCTGCGTTCTCGATGTCGTTCCCACGGCGGCCCTATCGGCAGTCAGGCTCGTGGATTGAGGGGTTTCGACCCAGGCCCGCCGACCCTGCTCGTCGGCGTCGTGGCCGACACCCACGTGGGCGAGTTTGTTCCAGCGCTTCCACCGTGCGTGCTCGACGCCCTGTCGGAGGTCGATTTGGTGCTGCACGCCGGCGACCTGACGGAGCCCGCCGTGCTGGACCAGCTCAGGGATCTCGCGCCCGTCGTCGCGGTGCAGGGCAACCACGACCGCGAGGCCGGCGTCCACCTTCCCCGCACGGCTGTGATTCGCGTCGGGGGCGTCACGATCGGACTCGTTCACGGCGATCGCCCGCGGCCCGTCGAGCTCGCGGCCGCCGCGCTGTCGCTCGCGACGGGACGGGTTCAGACCCTCGGCTTGGAGCGCCATCTGGTGCGGTCCATCGGCGAGGTCGACGTCCTGGTGTTCGGGCACCTCCACCTTCCCGTCCGACGTCGAGTGGGCGACACCCTCGTGTTCAGCCCGGGCGGCGTCCACCAGATCGAGAGCGATCCGGGGTTCTCGTGGTCGTCGCCGAGCGGGCGCGCCTCGGCCTTCCTCCGGCGTCGCCTTCCCCTCGATCACCTCCGCCCGAGCGTCGGGCTGCTGCGGATCGAGCGTGGCGCCGTCGAGGCCCGTGTCGTGCCCCTGCCCGAGCCGCCGCCGCCCACGTCGGCCGTCGGGCCCCACCGGAAGGACCGCGGCCCATGACGAGCCCTCGCCCGCGGGAGACCGCCGCCGCCAGCAATCGAGCGGCTGCGGCGCGTCACTCCGGGGGCAGCCGCCTGCGCCGGCCCAGCGCGAAGATCGCCCCGATCAACACCAGCACGCCGAGGATGGCCGCCCAGGGAAGGCCGCTGACCTCCTCTCCCGCGAGGAGCGCGATCACGATGACTGCGATCACACCGATCAGCGCGACGACGGCCACTCGGGTCGCCGCGAGGCGCGTCGGCGGGCGGTCCGGCCCCGGGGCCCGCGGCGGGACCGCGGGGCGCGGCGAGCGGCGCCCTCCGTCGGAGCCGGCGCTCTCGTCGTTCGGCCGGCTCATCGGGTCATCTCTCCACCATCGATGTCACTCTCCACCGTCCACGGCAAACGAACGTCTAGCCGATGAGGAGGCCCGTGAGGTACATGATTGCCAGGCCGGACAGGAAGCCTCCGATCACGAACCCCGACGTGAGGCCCCCGGCGGCGCGGCGCATCAGATGACGTCCCACCTCGGTCACGACCTGCGCGGCTGCTCCGACAGCGACGCCGAAGAAGACCACCGCCAGCACCTCGTTGGTGAGAAAGCCCCCGATCCACGCGCCGACGATCGCCGGCGCGCCGGCGATCAGGATCAGCGCCGCCATGGAGCCGGGTCTCACCCGCTGGCCCTCGGCGGCCGGCGCGGCGATTCCCAGCCCTTCGGTGATGTTCTGGATCATGAAGCCCACGATCAGGAAGCTGCCGAGCGCCAGCTCGCCGACCGCGAAGGACGATCCGATGGCGAGCCCCTCGCCGAGGTTGTGGAGCCCGATGCCGATCGCGACCATGAAGGCCAGGGCCAGGCCCGACAGAGGGGCGCCGCGAACGCCGGTCTTCCTGGCCGTGCGACCCGCGACCCACGTCAGGCCGAGGTAGCTGACAGCCGTGCCGATGACGAGCAGCCCGAGTCCGCCGAAGGCGTCGGGCAGCACCGCCGCGAAAGCGAGGCCCTCGCCGAACGCGTCGACGGCGAGGAACGTGAGGAGCCCCGCCGTGAGCGCCATGAAGCCGGCGAGCCATCGCGGGTCGACCCCTCGAAGCGACGGGAGCCACGCCATGCCGAGGGCGACGGGCACCACGCCGACCAGGAAGCCGATCAGCGCGTAGCCGAGGATGCTCCGGCCCGACACGCCGGGTGTGGGGACCGCGGCGGCGATCTCGGCCACCGTCTCGACGCCGCTGCTGGTCGTCACGCCCACGGTGATCGGGTCGCCTTCGATCCATGGATACGGGATGACCACCGTCGTGCCGCGCAGCCGCCCGAGGTCGCCCGGGCCGTCGAGGGTGAACGGCACGATCCCCTCGTCGACGGTCGCCGAGGCGATGCTCACCGACTCGGGTTGGGGGTTTCGCACCGCCACGCGGATCTCGTCCGTCCGGAACTCAACCCGCCGGATGTCCAGCTCGTCGGCGGGCGGTGGGTTGACGCCCACGAGGTCCACCACGGAGCTTCCCGTCGCCGAGAAGATGCCGACCGCCCCGATCAACAGGAGGATCGGCACGAGGGCGAGAAGGCGCCACAGCGGCGAGCGTGCGGCGGCCTCGGCACGAACCGAATCGGTGCTCATTCGCCGGGCCCCCGCCTCACGAGCCGGGCGCGCCGTCGTGGACGTCGAAGAAGCCCATCCATCCGAGTTCCGCGAACTCCGTCTGGTGGGCGTGGAACATAAAGAGCCCGGTGTGGGAGAAGTCGATCTCGACGATGCCGCGCTCGCCCTGACACTGCATGACCGTGTCCGTGTGCTCGAAGCGGTCGGTCGTGCCGGTGGGGTAGTAGCGGAACAGGTCGCCGTGCAGGTGGAACGAGTTGATCAGGTCGAACTCGGTGAAGTTCGCGAGGTAGATTCGAACCGTCTGCTTGCGCGACACACGGATGGGATAGCGGGAGTGAAAGAACGCCCTGCCGTTGACGGTGTAGAAGTTGTTCTCGCCGTCACCGTCGGTATCGAACCCGTTCATGACCATGACCAGCTCTTGCGCGGGCGGCCGAGGCTTCGGGGGGTCGACGATGAAGACGCCGTACAGGCCCTTGTGGATGTGCTTCTTCAGGGGAGTCGAATGGCAGTGGTAGACGTGCATCCCGGCGGGCAGCGCGGCAAACTCGTACGTGAACGAGTCGCCGGGATTCACAATCTCGAAGACCCCGTCCATGTTCGCCGGATGGATGCCGTGGAAGTGGATCGTGTGTGGGTGCTCGCCCCCGTTGTGGAACGCCACGCGCAGCACCTCGCCCTCGGTGGCCCGGATGATCGGCCCGGGCACCGTGCCGTTGTACGTCCAGGCGTCGAAGAAGACGCCCTGCGCGACCTCGATCTGCCGGTCGATCGCGCTGATCTCGTACTCGTGCACCTGACCGGCGCGCGCCGGTCGTGCCGGGGGCGGGTAGAGGAGATCATCGAGATCGTGGGGGCCGCCGGGCGCGGGCACGGCCTGACCGACCATCGCGGCGTGGCTGTGTGCCGCCCCCGACGGGATGGAGGTCTCCCGCGCCCCGCGGGCGAGGGATGGCCCGACCGCGACACCGGCGAGCGGGATGGCGGCGACGAGAGGCGCTGCGCCGGCCAGCATCTGACGGCGGGTCAAACCCTTTTTTGCCACGACTCATGTTTACCGATAGCCATGGCTAATTTCAAGCGACCGCATTCGCCGAGAGCCGAGCGCGGCGAGCGGTGTCGCCGATGAGCTCGTCCGTCGGGGTGCCGCTGTGGGCCGCCGGGATCTTCTTCCTGCTCGTCGCGCTCGGCGCGGTGGTTCTGCAGCGCGCCCGCAAACGCCGCACCGAGCGCCGCGAGCGCGAAGGGGGCGTATCGCTGGCGGACGGATGGGTGTGGGCCGACGCCGAGACGTCCGCTCGCACGGAACACCGTTACGTGGCCGTCGCGATGCGGCCCGGCGGGGCGATCATCGAGATCTGGGGTTCCGACGACCGCAGCGGGCCGCCCCCACCGCGCAACGCGCGGCCCCTGCCGGTGCGAGATCCGGCCAAGCCCGTCGCGGCGGCCATCGCCCTGGGCGTCGGGGTCCGCGAGGCAGAGACACTCGTCGAGCGCGTGGTGCGGTTCGCCGGCCGGTAGCACCTCTTCGGTGCGTACACTCCCCGGAATCAGCCGGTAACGGGAGGCACGCGCCCATGGGGTTGTTCGAAGCCGAGGTCGACGAGCTACGCGAATCGATGAACGGCGAGCGTTTCGCCGGGATCATCCGCCTGTTCTCGCCGCGTCAGGTGGTCGAGCAGCGCGGCCTGGTGCCGGTCGCCTACACGGTGGCCCGCGATGCCGCCGAGCAGTTCTACGCGCGGCTTCGCGAGTTGTTCGCCGAGGGTCGTTCCATCACGTCCTACGGCCCGTACTCGCCCGGCCAGGCCGTGCAGATGAAGCGCGCCGGCATCGAGGGCATCTACCTGGGAGGTTGGGCCACCTCGGCCAAGGGGTCGAGGGATGAGGATCCCGGGCCCGATCTCGCCAGCTACCCGCTGGGCCAGGTGCCCGACGAGGCCGCCGGACTCGTTCGCGCGTTGCTCACGGCGGACCGGAACCAGCGCTACCTCCGCTCGCGTATGAGCGAGGAGCAGCGCGCCTCCACCCCCGAGGTCGACTTCCGACCCTTCATCATCGCCGACGCCGACACCGGGCACGGCGGTGACGCGCACGTGCGCAACCTCATCCGCCGGTTCGTCGAGGTGGGCGTCGCCGGGTTCCACATCGAGGACCAGAAGCCGGGGGCCAAGAAGTGCGGCCACCAGGGCGGCAAGGTGCTCGTGCCCTCGGACGAGCAGATCAAGCGCCTCAACTCCGCGCGCCTTCAGCTCGACATCATGGGCGTGCCCGGCATCATCGTGGCGCGCACCGACGCCGAGGCCGCCAACCTGATCGACGGTGCGGGCGACGAGCGTGACCAACCCTTCATCCTGGGCGTGACGAACCGTTCGGTGCCGTCCTACAAGGCCGGGTACCTTGCCATGATGCGGCGGCTCAACGCCATGGGCGTCGTCGAGCTCAACGGCCACTTGCTCTACGCGATGTCCGACGAGGAGTACGCCGAGGCCGACGCCTGGCTCGAGGACTCCGGCGTCATGGCCGACATCGACGCCGCCGCGGAGGCCCACGTCGATGGCTCGGGCGGCACGGCCGAGGCCACGCTCGACACCGCGGGCGACCACTTCATGGAGGCGTGGCAGTCCGACGCCGTGCTGTTGACCATCGGCGACGCCGTCGCCGATGTCATGGAGTTCCGCGCCGAGGAGGGTATGGAGCTCCCGATGACCATCGAGGAGTGGAACGGGTTCGCGGCCACCGCCTCGTGGCACTCGGTGCGGGCGAAGATCCGCGAGATGGCGCTCGAGAAGGTCACCTGGGATCCGGAGCTCGCCAAGACCCCCGAGGGCTACTACCAGGTCCAGGGCGGCGTCCCGTACGCCGTCGCCAAGTCGCTCGCGGCGGCTCCGTTCGCAGACCTTCTGTGGATGGAGACCAAGACGGCCGACCTGGCCGAGGCCAAACAGTTCGCCGACGCGATCCACGCGGTCTTCCCGGACCAGATGCTGGCCTACAATCTCTCGCCTTCCTTCAGCTGGGACACCACCGGGATGAGCGATGACGAGATGCGCCAGTTCCCGATCGAGCTCGGGAAGATGGGCTTCGTCTTCAACTTCATCACCTACGGCGGCCACCAGATCGACGGCCTCGCCGCGGAGGAGTTCACCACCGCGCTGCGCGAGGACGGCATGCTGGCTTTGGCGCGGCTCCAGCGGAAGTTCCGTCTGCTCGAGTCGCCCTACCGCACGCCGCAGACCCTGGTCGGCGGCCCGCGGGCGGACGCGGCGCTCGCGTCAGCCTCCGGCCAGACGGCGACGACCAAGGCCATGGGAGAGGACTCCACGCAGGCCCAGCACCTGGTGCATACCGAGGTGCCGCCCGAGGTGCTGGCCGACTGGCTGGCCCGCTGGGGCGAGCACCACGGTGTGGACGGTCCGCTCCGGGCGTTCCTCCGTCCGCGCACGGCCGGCGGCGAGCTGCTCGAGCTCAACGTCCTGAACGACGCCGGAGGGAAGGTGGCCGACGTCGTCTTCGCGACGATCCAGGACCGCCGCGACCGCTCCATCATGCTGGTGCGCGACCAGAACACCTACGACGTAGCGCTCCGGCGCAAGCGCCTCATGACGCTGCTGCACCTGTTTCTCATCCACCGCTACCGGGCCGACTCGATCCACTACGTCACGCCCACCGAGGACAACAGGCGGCAGGTGAGGAGCATGAAGGAGCGCGGGCTCTTCGAGTCGATCAACGACGACTCCGAGGAGATCATCGTCGCGGACGTCAACAAGTCCGTCGTCGCGGAGCTCGTGGACCCCGACGCCGACGCTCTGGAGGCGCTGATCACCGGCTGACGCCCCGTCTGAAGCGCCTGCTCCATGGCGGGCGGGAGCATGTCGGGCGCGCAGAGACCGATTTCGGACGAATCACTCGCGTGAAGCCCTTCGCCCCAGGCGACTCCAAGGCCGTAGGGCGGCTGTCGCTGGGCCCGAGAGACGCCTCGAACGCGCCCCGGCAGGCGAGCAGGCTCCAGCTGGCGCGGCCCGGTCGAGCGATCGAGGTCTGATCTCTCACACCGACCGCGAGCTGCCGGTCGACGCTGATCCGCCAACGCCCTGCCGATCGGGCTCGGTGGCCTCGTTCAGCTCGGCGGGCGCAAACCCGCGCCGGACGCTCTCATCGAGGAGGGCGAGCTGGCGCTCGACGGCCGGGCGTCGATATGGAGAGGCCTCGTCGTGCAGGTGCTCGAGAAGCGCTCGCAGCCTCCTGCTGATCTGAACGGAGCCCTCGCCGTATTGACGTATCTCGGTCAACGCCAGCCCTAAATAGCTCTCCCAGGACGGAACGGGCCAACAAGCTCTGAGGCGCCCGTCGTCGTCTCGCGCCTCTCCAATCGCAAGCCGCCGCGTCACCAACCTGCCGAGGAGGTCATCGATCTGATCGAGCGCCTGTACTGCGGTGGTCGGGTCGTTGACGCCCGGGGACAGAGCCTTTGCGGCGATGTCCACCAGGATGCGGAAAACGAACGGCAGATCCTGCTCGATCGTCCGCTCGCTGCCGAAGGCGAGCGAGGAGCCCAGGAGCTCATCATCGATCCGTCTTCCGCTTTCCAACACACGAAAGAGCGGGGCCCCGGACCACACGAAGTCTCCGACCGCGGGCTCCAGGACCACGACCGCGTCGACCTCCCGCGCAGCCGCCGCGATACCGTCGAAATCAGCCCCCTGCAGGACGAGTGATCCGCCGTCGCGACGAACGAGTCTGGCGTGGCTGGCGCGAAGCGTCTCCGCGTACGCGTCTTGTCGAGGCTCGTCCTCCGGCGCCTCATCGGGATAGGTCTTATCGATCAGCCGGGAGCCGATCCTCCCGGTGCCGTGAAGCACCGAGCCCGTCCGCAGATCGTGGCCGACCCTCTGAAGCAAGAGCAGGAACATCGCGACGCTCAGCAGGAGAAGCGCGATCGCCACCGTCACCGAAAGCGTTGGCACGAAATCGCCTTCCCCTCGCCGGGCCGTCGAGGCGAGCACGAGGAGGGCGTAGGTGAACGTGGCCACGAAGCTGCCGATCGCGACCTTGACCACGGTCCGGCGGAAGAGCGCGCCCAGCAACCGCGGCGAGAACTGGCTGGAGCCGAACTGGATGGCGACCAGCAGGACCGAGAAGACGAACCCGGTGAACGTGATCATGCCGCCCGCGATCGCCGAGAGCGCCGCGATCGCCGCCGCGACGCCAAAGGAGAAGGTCAGGTCCGACTCGGTCGAGCGATCGATCTCCGGCACGAAGATCCCGGCGAGAACAGCGACCGTCACGAAACACACGGGAACGATCCACAGGCTCGTCCGCGCGTACTCCCTGAGCCAGAATTTCCGACTCCACGTCACCCGGACCCCCCGATCCAGCCCGCATAAGGCGCTTCGTGCAGTCTCGCACGCGGCGGGGACCGGAGCCTCTGCAACCCACTCGCAGAAGTGTCGATGCTGCACCGGCGTGCGGCGGGGGCACGGCCGGGGCGCGAGCGACCCGGCCCTCGCCTCCGCCTCCCCGCCGCCGACCGTTCGTCGCGAGCAAGTGCGGGCACCGAAGCCCGCCAACCGTGTCCCCCGGTTCTCCCGCATCCCCTCGTTTCCCGGTAGCCCAGCAGCGCGAACAACTGGTCCGGGCTACGCCGAAAGCGGTCCGGTCTTCCGCCGCGAGGATGGGACGCCGATTGATCCACCTGATGCCGGGCCGGCGAGCAGAGGCGGCGGCTCGCTTCGGTCGGTTCGTACTCGGCTGGGCCGGGGGCGCGAAGCATGGGTTCCCTCCGTGACGCGTTCGCGGGGGATCTCAGAACCTCGCGCGGGCAGGCGCCAGAGACCGAATCCGCCGCACGGTCTCCCGCACGGTCTCGGCGCCCCCGCACTGCGCCCAGATGCATTGCATTGCGTTTCGGGCGTCACCCACGCACCGACCCAGCCAAGAGAAAAGCCCCGCGTTAGCAGGGCGTTTCACTACGGGAGTGACGGGAGTTGAACCCGCGACCTCCGGATTGACAGTCCGGCGCTCTCACCGAGCTGAGCTACACCCCCAACCTCGGCCGACCGGTGCGCAGTGGGCGGTGACAGAATCGAACTGCCGACCCCCTGCGTGTAAGGCAGGTGCTCTACCAGCTGAGCTAACCGCCCGTCCGGCACGGACCAACCGCCAACGATATCAGCCGCGGAGCGCGGGGGGTGCGACGGAGCCGCGCGGCCGACGAGCGGGTAGCATCGTCGTCCGCAGCGCAAAGTTCCGAGGAGCGCGCACATGTGGTTGACCTTCCGGGGAGGTGACTTCTCCGGTCGCAACGTCGAGGTGACGAGGCCGTCGTTCTTCATTGGGCGCGACGGAGCGTGCGACCTGGTCATCGAGGACGATCGGGTCTCTCGACAGCACGCCCGCATCGATCTCGCCGCCGACGGCACCGTCACGCTCACCGATCTCGGAAGCTCCAACGGGACGCTGGTCAACGGTCACAAGATCACCGGCCCGGTCCTGCTGTCGGGCGGCGAGCAGATCCAGCTTGGCTCCACGGTGCTCGTCACCTCGGCGGAGCGGCCGTCCGACGGGGCGACCGTGGTGGGGCAGGTCCCGGTGGCCGGACCCCAGCCGCAGGGCGGCGGCCCCACGCCGTCGGTCATCGAGCGCGTCCGCAACCGCAAGACCGCGCGGCTTGGCGTGGCGCTCGGGGGCGTCGGCGCGGCCATCGCGATCCTGGTAGTGATTCTCGCGGTCGCCGGAGTGTTCAGCAGCGGGGGAGACGACGAGCCGGAGATCGCCGAAATCGTCGACGACGTCCGCACCTCCACGGTGTTGATCGTGGCGTCGCGGGGCGACGAGGGCAGCACGGGGACAGGGTGGGTCCTCGACGCCGAGCGCGGGCTGATCGTCACCAACGCCCACGTGGTGAACGCCGGGGACAGCTTCCAGGTCGGGATTCAGCCGTCGCGTTCGGGCGCCGAGCTCGAGCTTCGGAACGCCGAGCTCGTCGGCTCGGCGCCGTGCGAGGACCTCGCCGTGCTGCGGGTCCAAGACACCGACGACCTCAAGACCCTGCCGCTCGCCGAGGGCCAGTCGGGGGTACGCGAGGGCGACACGGTCGTGGCGGTCGGCTTCCCGGGCTCTGCGTCCGAGACCTCCCAGCTCACCGCGACGCTCGGCATCGTCTCCGTCGCGCAGACCGCCTTCGACCTTCCGAGCATCGACGTGCCCTCGTACCGCAACGTCATCCAGATCGATGCGGCGATCAACCCCGGCAACTCGGGTGGGCCGCTGGTGAACACCGACAGCGAGTTGGTGGGCGTCAACTCGGCGGGCATCACGCTGCTCGGCGGGCGCGCCATTCAGGGTCAGGGCTACGCGATCGGCATCGACCGCGTCAAGGAGATCGTCCAACGCCTGCGGGGCGGTGACTCCATCGCGTGGACCGGCATGGGCTTCCTGTACGTGCCGAACCCCGAGGACCAGAGCGACGGCCTTGAGGCCGCCGGGCTACCGGTCGTGGCGGGGATCGTCGTCAGCCACGCCGTCCCCGACACCACGTCTCGAAGCGCCGGCTTCGGAGAGGCCCCCGCCCTTATCGTCGAGGTCAACGGCCAGCGAATCGATGGAAGCCTGGGCAGCTACTGCGAGGCGGTCGACGACGGCGAGGGCGAGGACAGCGCCGTCTACACCGCCTTCCTGCCCGGAGACAGCGCTCCGCGGCGGGTTCGGGTCGACTTCGAGTAGGAGCCGGCTGCGCGCACGTCGCGGCCGGGCACGCCGATCGCGCGGAGCGCAGCCGCGACGGCGGTCTTGAGCGGAGCCGCGTTCCCTCGAGCCCTTGCGATGAGCCCTCCGCCCTGGATCGCCGCGACGAGCAGCGCGGCGTCGGCGTCGGGCTGCTCGGTCGCGATCTCGCCGTCGCGCGAGAGGCGGGAAAGCGCGCGGGCGACGGCATCGGTCCATTCGGTGAAGGTGGCATCGACGCGTGCACCGAGCTCCGCGTCGTCGCCGAGGTGGGCCGCCAAGAGGCCCACCGGGCAGCCCGGAGCGTTGCGGGCGGCATGCCATTCGACCACCGCCTCGGCCCAGGCGAGGAGCTCGTCGGCCGTTCTCACCGCGTCGAGCTGCACGGTCTGCGGCGCGACGACCAGCTCCGCCTGGTGCGCGTGAACCTCGCGCATCAGGTCCTCTTTTCCGTCGAAGAAGTGGTAGAGCTGACCTTTGCCGGCACCGGCTCGCCCGAGCACGTCCTCCAGGCTCGCGCCCGCGATGCCCTGTTCGTGAACGGCATCGGCGGCAGCCGCCACGATCCGCCCACGAGTCGCGGCCCCGCGGGCCGTCAACGGCCTCTTGCCCATGTCCCAAGTGTTGCACGCGGCACGGCCCATCGGGTTCGCGGTTCTGGCCCTTCGGTCAGGCGCTCACGGGCGCTCCGCTCCACGCGAACGGCGCGAAGGCCTCGTCCAGCGGCGTCTCCGCGATGTGGTTGGTGTAGTTGGACATCGTCTTCAGCGCCACGCCGACGATGACATCCAACACTTGGGCTCGCTTGTAGCCCGCGGCGAGGAAGTCGCCGAGAGCGGCGTCGCTCGGGTAGCCCTCGGAGCTCACGATCTCCCGCGTGAGGCGCGCCAGCGCGCTCAGCTTGGCGTCGGGCAGCGCCTCTCCGTCGCGGATCGCCGCCAGGGTGGCCTCGTCCATCCCGACCATGTTCGCGGCCATGCTGTGCGCGCCGACGCAGTACGTGCAGCCGTTCTCGAAGCTCACCGACAGCAGAACGACCTGCTGCTCGACCTTGTCGAATGACGACCCGCCGAAGTTCGCCGTGAGGTCGACGTAGCTCTTGAGAAGAGTTGGAGAGTGGGCCAAGACCCCGTGAAGGTTGGGCAGAAAGCCCAGCGCCCTCTCGGTTGCCTCGAGCAACTCGCGCGAGCCTTCGGGCGCGCTGGCGATGGTCGTCACGGGGTAGTCCGACATGCCACACCTCCTGGGGTGCCGAGGTTGTACCGTTCGGCAAACTGTACCGCGCGGTACAGATCGAGTGGAGGGGCCTGTGACCGTGTTCACAGCGCGAGCCAGGCCATAGGATGTGCCGGCCAAAGAGGGGGGCCTGAATGTCCTACGTCCGAAAGTCGTTCGACGAGATGACCACCACCCCCAGCGGGGCGGTCAAGCTCGCGCGGCGCGATCTCGGCGTCACCGCGTTCGGCCTTCAGGTCTTCGACTTCCCGCCGGGGGCCGAGGGCCCTGAGCACAGCGAGTCGGACGGCCAGCAGGAGGTCTACGTCGGGCTCGAGGGCTCGGGGTGGGTCGACGTCGAGGGTGAGCGGGTGCCGCTGGCCGCCCGCGTGGCGATCTCGGTCGAGCCGGGCGTCGCGCGCAAGACCGTCGCGGGCCCCGACGGGATGAGCTTCCTGGCGGTCGGGGCCGTTCCCGGCGAGCGCCCCCACGTGGCTCCCGAGAAGTTCCGGTAGCGCGGGCGAACGCATGGACCTCACGCGCCGCCAGTGGATCATCGCCTTCCTCATCGGGCTCGCCACCATCGGGGCGGCGACGTTCGGGTGGCGGGCGGCTCAGATCGGCAGCACGGCGGCGTTCGACGACCGGCAGTCGATCAGCGAGACCATCAAGGTCGAGCAGCAGGACATCGAGGTCACCATCGCGGCGGTCGGCGACGCGCGCGAGTACGCGCGCTACCTGGCCGACTACGCCGTCGCCGCCGAGCTCGACATCGAGGCCGCGGCCATCGCGAGCACCGGCGACCGGCGGCTTGCCGCCTTCTCGCGGGCCGAGGCGCAGGCCGTGCGGCGTGGCGCCACCCTGCGCGCCGCCGACACCGGGGTGTTCGGTCCCTTCTCGATCAGCGACGATCTCCGTAGCCCACGGGCGTCACCGCGCCCGTTCGACTTCGACGCGCATCTCGTTGCGCTGCGCGCCGAGGCCAGCACGGCGCTCGACTCGCCGGGCAAGCTCGATCCTCAGAGCTGGGCCACCGCGTCCGAGGACATCCGCGACCGCGTGCGCGGCCTCGTTCTCTGGGCTTTCTTGATGGTGGCGGCGGTCCTCCTGTTCACCGTCGCGGAGGTTTTCTCCGCGCGGAAGTACTTCCTCTACGTCGCCGGTGGGGCGGGAATCGTCGTGGTCCTGTCCGCCGGGATCGGCGGCCTCTCCACGGTCTTCTGGGCGTGACCGAACCCACCGAGCCCAAGCGCGGCGACGAGCCGGACGAGCAGACGGAGGGTGGCCTCACGGAGGGCCTGAAGCCCTGGATCGCCGTCAGCCTGGCCGCGATCGTCCTGCTCGGTGCCGGCCTCGCCGTGCTGCAAACGGACGCGTCGGTCAAGGAGTCCAACACCGCACGCGAGACCACCCGCACGGCGGTGGGCGCCCTCCGCGCCAACGTCGTCGAGAGGACCGTGGAAGGCCTCGAGGACGACCTCGCGGGCGAGCGCTCCGCGCTGGCGTTCCGGCGCACCTTCCTGCGGGGAGACGGCAGCCTGCTGCTCGCCGCCGCCGGCGAGCAGCGCTCGGAGCGGTCCCGCGACCGGGCGCTGGCCGGCGCACGCGCCCAGCTGCCCGAGAAACGCACGGAGCAGGCGTTGCGGCAGCTCAAGCTCGAGACCGCGCGGAACACCCTCAAGCAGGCGGCCCTCGCCGAGACGCGCATCACCTGGAACACCCGCAGCACCCAGTACACGACGGTCATCGCCGTGCTCGCGGTCGCCCTCTTCCTGGTGGGTTTCGCGCTCGTGCTCGGCGGCCCCGTCAGGCGAGCCTTCTTCGGGCTTGGTCTCGCGCTGGCGGTCTTCTGCCTCGCCTGGGCGGCCTGGGTCCTTGCGCTCGGCATTCCCGGGACGTCCGACGACGTCATCGCGGCCACGGCGCGCGGTCAGGTGCTCACCGAGGAAGGGCTCTCCAGCCAGGCCGTCGCATCCCTGAACGACGCCGTCGATGCGGACGGCGACTACGCGGACGCGTACTCCGCCCGGGCGGTGGCCGGCATCCTGGCCGCAAACCCCGACTTCGCCACCACCGGCGCGATCACCGACGTGGGAGGCGAGGCCACCCGCGCCGCCATCGAGGATGCTCAGGCGGCGCTCGACCTCGAGGGAGACCGCGACATCCTCACCGTGGTCGTCATCGCGCTTGTGGCCTTCTACGCCGGCGAGTACGACACCTCGATCGAGGCTGCCGACGACGCGACCGCCATCAACGCGCAGGTGCCCGACGTCTTTGCCATCCGAAGCGCGTCCGAGCTTGGGCGCGGCGACGAGGAGGCCGCCAACGCGTCGCTGGAGGAGGGTCTCGGCCTCTTGGACGGAACGGAGCCCACGCCCCGCGACCGTCAGCTCGCCTCCGACTACATCAACTACATGGAGTGGCTCATCGCGCGCGAGCCCGACGCCGCCCGGGCGGCTCGGGCTTTCGAGGAGCGCCTCGTGCGCATCGAGACGGGGTTCAGCCTCGACCGCGACGTCTCGGGGAAGGCGCCCGCTCGGGGCAGCGCCACGGTGCGTGACCTTCGCGTGGAAGACGGTCGGCTCAAGCTCCGCATCGTCTGGCGCGACCTGCCCGAGGGCACCGCGCTCAGCGCGATCGGATTCGAGCGCCCGCTGCGGGACGGAGCGTGGGTGCAGCCACCCGAGCTCGCGCTCTTCCGCGAGGCATCCGGCAGCGGAGGCCAGGCCGCCTCCGTGGCGCTCGAGCGGAACTGCGAGCCCACCGAGGTACGCGTGGACGTCTACCTCGACGGAGAGAGAGTCGATTCGACGACCGGCCCCGGCGTCGCGCCGACATGCCCCTGAGACCCGTCAGGAGCCTCTGAGCCGGGACACGAGGATGATCTCGCCATGATCGAGTCTGAGCGCGTCACGATCGTCGAGCTCGGCCTCCCGGCGGACACCAACCACCACGGGACGCTCTTCGGCGGCACGGCGCTGTCGTTGATGGACCGGGCGGGTTTCGTCGCGGCCACGCGCCACGTGCGTCGCGCCCTGGTCACCGTGGCCACCGACAACGTGAACTTCCGCGCTCCGGTCGAGGAGGGCGACCTCGTCGAGGTCAGCGCGCGCGTTGTCGAGACGGGCCGCTCCTCGGTGGTCACCGAGATCGAGCTGGTCGGCGAGAAGCTCCTGACCGGCGAGCGCCGTCTCGCCGCGCGGGCCCGGTTCGTCTACGTCGCCGTGGACGAGCACGGCCGGCCGACGCCTCTCGCGGAATGACGCCCCACAGCGCCGGCGCGGCCGGCGGCTCAACTACCCCGCATGGCCTGCGACGGCCGTCCGGCGACGCTCGGGGACCCTGCTCGCCCGCTCCTCGACGGGGATCCGGCGAGGCTCGGACACGGCGCTCTTCGGTACGGTCACCTTCAGAGCCCCGTAGGCGATGCCCGCGTGAATGGCGCCCACCTCGACGCCCTGCGGCAGCTGCAGATCTCCCCGGACCCGCTCAAAGCCACCGTACGGGCGTTCCGTGAGGTTGAGGCGGCCGCTGGACTCGGGGTCCTCGATCCACCGCGTCCCGCGAATGGTGAGGAAGCCCTCGGTGACCGAGATGTCGATGTCCTCGTCGTGAACGCCGGGCAGCTCCGCCGTGATCACGAAGGCGTCTTCCCTCTCGATGACGTCCGACACGGGCGACCACGGCGCCTCGACGGCGCTGAGGTCCTCGCCCTCGCGGGCGAGCAGTTCATCCATCTCAGTGCGCATGGCGGACAGTTCGGAGAACGGATCCCATGTGGCGAGGTCTGACATGTGACACTCCCCTTGATACACGCGTACCCCGAGGCTAGGACCGTCGCGTCCGCTCCGCCGCCCGGAACGAACGGATCTTCGCTCAGTGTTTTCCCGCGCGAGCGCCCTCGGAATGTCCCGGAATCGCGCCGAGGCAGGCGGACGAAGCGGGATCGCTTCGGGTTCTCCGCATACCCGCCGAGGTGATGCCGCCGCCGCGTCGGGGCCAAGGCCCGATGCCGCGCGCGCACCTCTCCTCCAAGCTACGGTCCTTGGACGTCCGATTCACGATCTGGGGGTGAGCGTGAGCTTGCGAGACGCGGCGCGTGGTGCCGGCGAGGGCGACGTCCGGCAGCTAGCCGAGATCACCGACCCCGAAGCCGTCATCAGCCTCTATGCGCCCTTTGGCCCGGCCGGCAAGCACCACGCCGAGAGGAGCGCCGAGCGCGAACTCGGCCGCCTGGCCGAGCGGACGCCCTCCGCCTGGCGTGAGGCGGGCTGGCGCCGGCGCATCCAGGCGTCCGCACCACGCCTCATGGAGTTGCTCAGTGCTCCGCACGACGTGGGAACCCGAGGCCGCGCCGTGTTTCTTGCGCTCTCCACCGACGACTCGTGGCGGTTTGACCTCGGCGAGTCGACGCCGCTGATCCTCGTCGCCGGGCACCGGCCGTACATCCGGCCCCTCGTCGCCGCTCTCGAGAGGGATGCCCCCGTCGCGCTGGTCGATGTGACCCATCAGGGGATCACGCTCATTGAGATCCGGCGCCGCACGCGGGTTGGCCGCTGGGAAGTGCCCGTTCCGCGACGGGACGTGAGTCGCCAGCTCGAGGGTCCCGCGCGGCCTCATCTCGGGGCGGGTCCTCGGGCCGAGGCGCAGGTCGACCTCCTGCAGCGGCGCGAGGACGCTCGCCTGAGGGAGTTCCTGGACGGCGTCGTCGGCGACATCGCGGAGCGCGCCAGGAGTCGCGGGTGGAGGTCGGTCGTCGTCGGTGGAGACCGACGCTTCCTCGGGGCTGTCGCGGAGGGTCTTGAGAAAGCGGGTGTTCCGGTCGTCGAGCACCCCCGCCATCTGTCATCGAAGGCCGAGACCGACGCGGCCCTCGATCGGCTCGACCGGGAGCAGGCCGAAGGGGAGCTCGAGCTGCTGGAGGCGATCGAGGCGGGCATCGAGTCCGGACTCGCTGTGAGCGGCGCGAGCCGTGTGCTCGATGCCGTGGAGCGGCGCTCGGTCGAGCGGGTCCTGGTGGCGGCCCCGGGCGCGCTTCCGGCGTCCGCGCCGCCGCTGCCCCCGACCGTCGACCTCGACGATCCCGGCTCCAGCGACCCGCTCGAGTCCGTCGTGAGAAGTGCGGTGGCCGCGGGAGTGCCCGTGGTGAGCGTCCACGGCCCTTTCGCGCGCGAGATGACGGTCTGGGCGCCGGTCGCCGCGGCGCTCAAGAGGGGACGCGGAATCGCTCCCTCTCGGTGACGTGCGATCCTTGCCCGACCGCCGAGGCCAGGGCACGACCCCTGAGAGAGCCGCACGCAGGCCGATGAGGACGACCCATGGGCTCTGAGCTGCGATCGTCCGCCTCGCCCCTCCCGGCGAGGGCACGATGAGCCCCGCGCCGGGGCGCGACGATGCTGCGTCGGCCCCGGACGTGGGGCTGCCGCCGTCCGAGTGGAGTCTCCCCACCGGGGTGGTCGAGACGCACATCTCGGTGCTCTTTCTGGTCGGCGACCGCGTGCTCAAGCTCTGCAAGCCGGTGCGCACGGGCTTTCTCGATCGAACGACCCGGCAGCGGCGACAGCGCGCATGTCGCGAGGAGATCGCGCTGAACCGCCGGTTTGCGCCGGACGTCTATCTGGGCGTCGTGGATGTCTCGGGCGAGGACGGTAGGCCTCTCGATCACCTCATCGTGATGAGACGCATGCCCGAGGAGCACCGTCTTACAGCCCTCCTCGACGACCCGGCCGTCCGCGGATGCCTCTCGCGGATCGCGAGCCTCCTCGTGGCCGCGCACCGCGACCGGCCGAGCGAGCGCCGCGCCGGATGGGGCGACCCGAGCCACGTGCGCGAGCTCTGGGAGGAAGGGCTCCGCGAGATGTCCCTTCTTGGCGGGAGGGTGATCCCGGCCGAGCGGGTCACCGCCGTGGCCCGGCTCGCCCGCCGCTACCTCGTCGGGCGCCGCGCGCTTCTGGCGGCCAGGGTCCGAGAGGGTCGCGTGCGCGAGGGCCACGGCGACCTTCTCGCCGACGACATCTACTGCCTTCCGGAGGGACCGCAGATACTCGACTGCCTCGCCTTCGATGAGCGCCTTCGCGTTGCGGACACGCTGTCCGACGCCGCGTTCCTCGCGATGGACCTCGAGTCCCGGGGGCACCCGGAGCTCGCGAACGCCTTCCTCGAGGACTACGTCCGCGAGAGCGATGACCGGTTCCCCGCGTCGTTGGCGTACCACTACCTGGCCTATCGGGCGCACGTGCGGTCGAAGGTCGCCTGCATCGCGTCCGAGCAGGGTCTCGCGGGGACCGCCCAGCGGGCGCGGCGGCTCCACGCCCTCGCCGAGGACTACCTGACGCGCGGCCAGGTGCGGCTGATCCTGCTCGGCGGTTCTCCAGGGACCGGCAAGTCGACGCTGGCGGCCCGTTTCGCCCGTGCGTCTGCGGCGGACGTCATCCGGTCCGACGTCGTGCGAAAGACGTCCGGGCGTGCCGATCTGGACCGCTCGGTCCGGGCCGACTTTGGAACCGGGCTCTACGCGCCGGAGGTCACCGATCGCGTCTACGCGGAGGTGCTCGCGCGCGCTCGGGCGCGACTCGCGATGGGGCACTCGGTCGTCCTCGACGCGTCGTGGTCTGATGCCGCC
>JAUVQP010000067.1 GCA_030598075.1 Miltoncostaeaceae bacterium
CACGTCGGCGAGCGTCTGCGGCCAGCTCGTATATCTGTGGTGGACCTCGCGGAGCAGTTCCTCGGTGGCCCGACGGATACCGATCCAATCCGCCGAGATGTCGAGAAGGATCTGGTCCTCGGCGGGGATGAGCACCTCGGCGGCGGTCCGCGCGAGGTTCACGTCCCTCGCACCCATCGCGGCGCCGGGTGAGCCGGAGGGGTCGGGCGGTGGCGGCTGCACGCCCCGCTCGCCGGGTGCGCGCGGGGAGTCGGTACCGGTGGGCGGCATGCCGACCCCGCTCAGCCGTCGCCGACTTGAGGGGGGCGTGGCCGGGCGTGGCCGCAGACGCCCCTCGCAGGAGGAGAGCGCCGCCGGCTCCTCCACGGTCGGGACGCGGATCGCAAACGTCTACTCAGCGGGCGCCACTTCCATCGAGCCCTGGTTGGCGCTCTGAGCGTGACCCTCGGCCGTCCAGCCCTCGGGCCCCGTGGCCTGATCCCAGTTGTGGTCGTCATCGACCTCGAACAGCACGTGGAGCTTCCCTCGACTCGACGTCGACGCCGGGCATGGGCTCCGGCGGAACGTCCAAAGCGCTGATGTCCGTCCAGTCTGACAGCGACGACGGCGCCGATTCGCATGGCAACCGATCTCATCTGAGAACCCCCAACTGCTCCGGCCGCGCTGCCGCAGCGATTCGACGCGGACGGCATAGAATCCCCCGGGGTCACGAGCAGGGCCACCTTCCGGACCCTTCGCGATGACCCTTGCTCGGCGCAGCATGGCCGAGGCGGAGCGCCTCCACATCCGCGTTTCCCCCGATGCCATCCGCATCCACCACGGACGCGTGGTGCGGGTTTGCGCGATTCTCGGCCGGTTTTTCCCCGTGACGGTCGTCGGAGTCCCCGCCCCGACTCGTCGGTAGCGCGAGATCTGCCCGTCCCGTGCCCGACGTCGGCCGAGGTCCCGCTCTCCTCTGCGATCCTCACACAGGCATGCACCGAATACCGCGGCATCGCGTGGGCGTTCCGCGTTCGCCCATCGGCCGACTCTCGCAGCGAGGGCCCGCGCTGCTCCTTGCGCTGGCCGTCGGCCTGGCGTTCGCCGACACGGCCATCGTCATGCTCGGGCTTCCCGAGATCTACGGCGCTTTCGGCGGCTCGGTCGTTGGCGTCTCGCTCGTGGCGACGAGCTACAACCTCGTCGTCGCCGTGGTGGCCCTCGCGCTGCTGCCGGTCGTTCGGAGGGTGCGCCCCGCCCTCGTCGTCGTCGTCGGCCTCACGATCTTCGCGGCCACGGCGGTGGGGGCCGGTCTTTCGGGGAGCCTCGGCGAGCTCATCGCGTGGCGGGCGGCTCAGGGCGTCGGCGCGGCGATGGTTCTGGCGGCCTCGCTCTCGCTGCTCATCGCGCTGACCGGATCATCGGCGGCCGGTCGGCGTTGGTGGATCTGGGCGGGAACCGCGGGGGTCGCTCTCGGCCCGGTCCTGGGAGGCGTCCTGACCGAGGTCTTCGATTGGCGCGCGATCTTCCTCGCCCAGGCGCCGGTCGCCGCTCTCGCGCTCGCCGGCGCGATCACCACCACGACGCTCCGGGTGCGGCCGGAGGGCGTCCGAGTGCGGCCCGCGCCCGGGGCCAGTCGCGCCAACCTCGGGCTCGTCTTCGCCTTCGGAGGCCTGGCTGGGGCGCTCTTTCTCGCGGTGCTGATGGTCGTCACCGTGTGGGACCTCGGGCCTCTCACGGGGGCGTTGATTCTCAGCGCGCTCCCGGCGGCGGCTCTCATGGTGAGGCCGCTCGGCGCCCATGCCGGGCCCGATGCCGGTGCCCCGGCCGGAGCGCTGCTCCTCGCCGCCGGGTTGGCCGCCCTGGCGTTCCTGCCCGCCACGGATCCGCTCTGGGCCGCGGCGGCGCTCGCCGTCTGCGGCGCCGGGTTCGGCCTCGTGGTGCCGGTCCTGACCCGTCGCTCGGTGGCCGACGATCGCGCGCCCTCGGCGGCCGCCACGATCTCGGTGTCCGCCCGCCATGTCGGCCTCGTGGCGGCGCTCGTGCTCGTCGCGCCGCTCTTGGCGGCGGGGCTCGAGACCGGCGCAGAGCGAGCGAGCCAACGGGCGGCGGCCGCGATCCTCGACGCGGACCTCCCGCTTCGGGACAAGGTCCCGATCGCCGCCGGCCTCGCCGAGGCGTTCCGCGCGTCGCCCGACGGGGAGCTTCCGGACCTTCGCGAACCGTTCGAGGGCATCGGCGACGCGGACGATCCCGCCGTGCGGGTCGCGCGGGAAGACCTCCGGTCGGCCGTCGCGTCGGCGCTGACCGCCGCCTTTCGGAGCTCGTACCTCGTCGCGGCGGCACTCGCCCTCCTCGCGCTGATTCCGCTCACGGTCGCACGGCGCGAGCCGGGTGCCGCACGGCGGGCAGCCCCGACCCCCGCGCTCGGCGCCCTCGTCTTGGGCGCTTTCGCGCTGGTCGTGGGTCAGCTCGCCGCGGGCGGGGCGCAGCTCGGCCGCGCTGCGGCCCATGATCCATGCGCGCCCCGCGCGGCGCCGGACCGGTCGGGGATCGATGCCGCGCTGCAACAGATCGCGCGCGACGGGCTCGACGGAGCGGCCTGCGAGCTGGGCATGGGAAGGGAGGAGCTGGTACTGGCGCTCGCGCCGGAGGCGCCCGGCGCGCCGAAGCGTCACATCGCGCAGGCCGAGGTCGAGCGCGCGACGCGCGCCGGACTCCTACGGGCCGTCGACGATGCCGAGCGGCGCGGCTCCATCGGCCGCCTCACGGCGGCCCTGCTCCGATCGGCGAGCCACAACGCGCCGGTCGGGGAGGCGCTCGATCTCTACTCGCGCGGTCGCTCCTTTGCCGACGATCTGCGGAGCGGTGGTGGCGATGCCGGCTTCGCGGCCGAGCTTCTGGTGGCGGCCGAACGTTCCCTGACGGGGAGCTAGCCGGAAGGCGCCGTCGAACCGGACCGAACGCGCTCGGCGAGCAGCGCGACGACGACGTCGTGGTCGTCCGGGGTCAGCGCCACGCGCGTCCGCTGGCCGGCGACGTCGAGCACGATCATGCGGTCCTTCTGGCGGCGCCCGGGGTCAAGGCCCAGCCACACCCAGACATCGACGGCGCCCCACATCCTGAGGCGGCCGCCGAACCGGCCCAGCGGACGTTCCGCGCCCCGGGCGATGTCGGAGTACGGGATAAAGCGGTCGCGAAGTAGCAGATCGAAGCGGCGGAGCGTGACCCCGTCGTCGTCCAGAAGGATCCGGCCGTCGTCGTAGAGGATGGCCATGCGCCCAGTATGGTCTCTCGCTCCGGTGGTCGGGCGCCTATCGTCCGGCGTCGCCCACGTAGGGGGCGGCGCGACCCTCGGCCTCGGCACGGCGCCGCTCCTCGATCCGCTCGGCCCAGCGCTCGTCGATGACGGGCCAGCGCGCGAGGGCTTGGGCGTGGCGGATGTACCAGAGGAGCTCCGGGCGAGACTGCTCGCGGACGCTGTGGAATTCAGGGGGCGAGCCCATCGCCCCACAGCTTGCCCTTTCCGGGACGCCGCGGCCAACCCTCGACCCACCGACTGCGCCCGCGCACGGCACGGCGCGGTGCGGGGCAGCGGGGGCCAGCCCGGCGGAAGCCGGGCTGGCCAAGGCAAGCGCTACAGCGCTTGCACCTGCGCGGCCTGGGGCCCCTTCTGGCCGTCCTGAACGTCGAAGCTGACCCTTTGGCCCTCCTCGAGGTTGCGGAACCCAGCCCCTGCGATTGCCGAGAAGTGGACGAAGACATCCTTGCCGCCGTCGTCGGGGGTAATGAACCCGTACCCCTTCTCGGATGAAAACCATTTCACGACGCCCTCGGGCATGCGCTACTCCTCATTGTCGGGCGGGAAAAGCAGAACCCACCCTGGAACACAAAGCCCCAGCGTCGTTCCGATCCACGCGCGTATTGTCTGCCCAGTAAGGGCACGGCGAGAACGATAGCGTGTCCGGAGGCGCAGTCGGAGGTCCAGTCGGCAGCTTCGGCGCCTTAGGAAGCTCTTTCACGATCAGGCGCGGCCCGCCTGCGGCGAAGACCGAGCGAGGCGAGGATGCAGGTCGGGGGCGATGTTTGGGTTCATGGGCCCGGCCCAGGAGACCGCATCGCGAAGGTGTGCACCCAGCGGACGGTCGTGGACCGTCATCGCCAAAGAGCCTCCCAGTGCCGTGTCAGGGACCCACGGAAGGAGAGGGCCTCCGGGTGCGCGACAAGAGGCGGACGACGGGCAGCAGTATTCGGTAGTAGCGGGCCAGGAGTGGTCCGGCGAGCGCCAGCACGAGCACGTAGGCGGCGGCGAGCGGCCCGAGATCCGCCTCGGAGCCGGCGGTGACCCCAAGCGCCGCGATGATGATCGAGAACTCGCCGCGTGCGACGAGCGAGGCGCTCGCCCGCGCCTGACCCCGCTCGCCGATGCCCGCGCGGGCCATCGCCCACCACGCGCTGGCGATCTTGGTCAGCGCCGTGACCCCGGCGAGGACGAGGGCGAGGCCCAGAACCGCCGGAATCGTCTCCAGCGCGATCCCCAGACCGAAGAAGACGAAGAAGGTCGCGGCGAAGAGGTCGCGCAGCGGTCCGAGGAGGCGGCGGGCGGATTCGGCCACCGGCCCCGAGAGGGCGACCCCCACGAGAAAGGCCCCGACCGCCGAGCTGACCTGGAGCTCGTCGGCCACGCCGGCGACCAGCAGGATGAGCCCGAAGGTCGTCAAGAGCACGACCTCGTCGCTGCGGTGCGCGACGACCCGGCTCAGGTGCTTGCCGTACCGCAGAGCGACCATCAGCGCAGCGGCGGCCGCACACAGGGCGATCGCGAGCGACCCCACGGTCTCGAGCGCCGTTCCGCCCACCAGCAGCGCCGCCATCAGTGGCAGGTAGACCGCCATCGCGAGATCCTCGAGCACGAGGATCGAGAGCAACGGGGGCGTCTCTCGGTTACCCAGCCGACCAAGGTCGGCGAGGACCTTGGCGATGATTCCCGATGAGCTGATGTAGGTCACCCCGCCCAACAGAAGCGCGGCAACGAGGTCCCAGCCAAGAAGGAGGCCGACGAGGAGGCCCGGCGGGAAGTTGAGCGCGAGGTCGACCACTCCGGAGGGGAGCCCGGCCCGCAGGTTGGAGCTCAGCTCGGCGCTGGTGTACTCGAGTCCGAGCATGAAAAGCAGCAGGACGACGCCGACCTCGCTACCCACCTCCACGACGGATCCCTCGATCTCGACGAGCCCGAGCGATCCGAGCGCGACCCCGGCGACGAGGTAGAAGGGGATGGGAGAGATGCCGGCGCGCGCGCCCACTCGCGCGAGCCCCGCCAGCACGAGCGCGGCGATTCCGAGGGCCGCCAAGATCGCGGCGACGTCCGCCTGAGCCGCGGCCTCAGTCACGGCGGCGCCGGCGCCGAGTCCCCTCGGCCGGCCGGCTGCTCACCCCCGCCCTAGGGGATGTCCGGCAGAGGGTCGAAGCTGCCCTGCAGCAGCCCGAAGAGGTGCCTGACCCCCTCCGCCGTTCCGACGGCGACGGCCGTGTCGCCCTCTTGGAGGACAAACTCGGCCGCCGGCGCGGGAATGGTCTCGTCGCCGCGTATCACCGCGACGATCGTGGCGCCGCGGTCGGCGGCTGCGCCGAGGTCGACCAAGCGACAGTTGGTGCAGGCGGATGCCGACGTGACCGGCACCCAGTCGATCGTGAGACCCGCGATCGACTGGAGGCGAGCGATCTCCTCGGTGACGTGCGAGGCGCCCAGCATGTCGGCCAGGGTGCGGGAGTCGTCCTCCTCCAGCCGGAGAACGAGGCTGCAAGCATCGGGATCGTCGCGGTCGTAGACGAGCAGATCACGAGGCCCGGAGCGATGCACGATAAGGCCAAGCCGCTCCCCGGCGCGGGTCGTGAAGTCATGACGGACCCCGACGCCGGGCAGTTGGGTTTCGGTCACCTCCACCATGTCGTGCCATTGTGTCACCACGGGAACGCTCGTGCCTCGGGGCTTCGATCGAGGCCCCAGGCGCCGACGGCGCCGGGGCAGGCATTCACCTCCGGACGTAGCGCAGAAAGAGGTACCCAGCCTCCTCCAAGACGTGCGTCAACTCCATGTCGAGGGGCACGGCGGGCGCTTGGCCGCGAACGATGCGCATGCCGTTCCCTCCGGCCGCGACCGGCGCCACGCTCACGGCGAGCTCGTCCATGAGTTGCTCGGCGAGCAGCGCCCCGTTGAGGCTCGGGCCGCCCTCCGAGACCACGACCGCGCTTCCGCGCCGCCCGAGCTCGACGAGGGCCTTGCCGAGGTCCGCCCGGCCGGAGCCGCAAGCGATCACCTCGGCGTGCTCACGAGCCTCGGCGACGAGGCCCGGGTCGGCATCGGACGGCGTGATCAACATCGGGCGGGGGTCGCTCTCGACGAACAGCGGGGAGCTCCAGTCCAGGTCGAGGGCGGCCGAGACCACCGCTATGCGCGGCACCGGGTCCTGCCCGGCGGCGACGCGCGCCTCGGTCTCGGCGGGAGCGAGCCTGACCGGCCCGTAACCCTCGGCGCGCACGGTGCCGGCAGCCACGAGAATGACGTCCGCGAGCGCGCGGAGCGCACGAAAGACGCGCCGGTCGCCGGGGCCGCCGAGACCGCCCGAGCGGCCGTCCACCACCGCGGCGCCATCGGCGCTCGCGATCATTCCGACGACCACCCACGGTCGGTCGGTCGGCGGCGTGCGAGGTGCGGAGCGGTACAGCCGCTCCACGTCCACCGCGTTGGTCTTCCGGGGCACGAGCCGGCGCACGCGCGACAGCGTAGCCGGGACGCCCCGGCCGGCCTCAGGCCTGGAGCATCACGGCGTGGGCGGATCCCGGCAGCGGACCGCTCTTCCAGAGCTCATCGAGAGCCTCGACAACCTCGCTGGCGAACTGCTCGCCGGCCAGGGAGCGACACTCCCTCAGCGCGTCCTCCCACCGCACGGCTCGTCGGTAGTGGCGCGCGCCGGTCATCACATCGACGGCGTCGGCCACAGCCAAGATGCGGGCGCCGTCCGGAATCTCAGCGTCGTTGAGGCCGTCGGGGTAGCCGCGGCCGTCGGGGCGCTCGTGGTGGCCTCGGACCCAGCTGACCTGCTCGGGGTTGAGCACCTCCGACGCGATCTCGGCTCCCCGCGGGGCGTGCAGCTTGACCCTCTCGTACTCGGCCTCGGTCAGCCGCCCGTCCTTGAAGAGGATGACGTCCGGAACACCGACCTTGCCCACGTCGTGGACGAGGCCCGCCTCGCGTAGCAACGCGATGCGCTCCTCCGGCCAGCCGCACACCGCGGCGAGCTGTCCGGCCAGCTCGGCGACACGCTCGGAGTGCTCCTGCGTGCTCGGATCCCGCGCGTCGATCGCCCGCGCCATCGCGCGAATGCCCGCGAGTTGGTGGCTGCGCTCGAGGCGCTCGGCCCGCTCGTTCGCCGAGAGGACCTCGACCACCTCGGGCGTGTAGACAAACGAGCAGTCCCGCCCGTGAGCCTTCGCCCAATACAGGGCGCCGTTGGCCAGGTCGACGATCTCGCCGGCATCGCGAGCCTGAGAGAGATCGCAGATGCCGGCCGACGCGGTGGCGCGGGCGCTCTCGGACGCGGCGACCGCCACGATCGCCGACCGCAGACGCTCGGTCGCGGCGTAGGCGGACATGGCGTCAGCCTCGGGGAGAATCCACCCGAACTCGTCGCCCCCGAGGCGAGCGACCATCTCGCCGGCCCGGCCGAGGGTGCTCATCCTCCGCCCGACCTCGGCGAGCACGCGATCTCCCGCCTCGTGACCGTGGACCAGGTTGAGCTGCTTGAAGTGGTCCAGGTTGAGAACCACCAGCGAGAGCTGCCGCGCGTAGCGCCGGGCGCGCTGGACCTCGGCGGCCAAGCGTTCCTGAAAGGCCCGATGGTTCGCCAGCCCGGTGAGCGAGTCGGCCATCTCCCGCGCGGCGGTCTGGGCCCGCTCGTCGGCACTGGAGATGGGAATCGCAAGGAGCTCGGCGAAGCGGGCGAGCCGGCGCGCATCCGCGCCATCGAACGCGCCGATCTGCGTCTTGCTCAGCGCGACGACCGCGCCCCAGGCCCGCGGGCCGACGAAGACCGGCGCAGC
>JAUVQP010000087.1 GCA_030598075.1 Miltoncostaeaceae bacterium
GGTACGTCACGATCGTCACAGATTGACGGTACGTCGGCATCCTATGCTGGCCGGCGGTCGGAATGGAAGAGGCGATCACCTGTTCGCAACGCGTTCCCTCCGGGACCCGTGCCGATGCGCACAAGTGTCGCGTCTCCGCTCCTTCAGCCGTCGCCGGCGCCCCGCCGTCTCCGCGCGCTCCTTCCCCCACGCGGGGGCTGCGCGCTCTTGTTCCGGCGGCGCGCGGCGCGCGCCTGGCCGCCCCCGGCCTCGCTCGACGGGGTAGTGGAGTATCGCTCGGCTGGGGCGGGCGATCCCCCGTAGGGAGCCATGAGCGCTCTCAGCCATGAGGTTTCGTTGAGCCTCGGGGAATCACGGTCGATACAGGGATGGCATGCCGCCCCTGCGATCCCCCGCACGAGCGATGCCCGGCGGCCGCCGCCTGTGCGGCACCGCCGCCGCCCTCGTTGCCTGTGCCGCCGCCTTCGGGCCCTCCGCGGCGAGCGCGGGGGCCATCGCGGTGACGCCATCCGCCGCCGAGCACCGACTCCTGCCCCCGCCAGGAGCCTGCGGCGGAACCGGAGATGACCACGCGGCTCCCCGGCGGGTCCAGGAGCGGACCATGCGCTGCCTCATCAACGAGACGCGCCAGAGGGCGGGGCGCTCGACCGTCACGGGCAACCGCTCGCTCGCCCGCGGTGCCCGCCGGAAGAACGCCGCCATGATCCGCCACGGGGTCTTCTCGCACACGCCCGACGGACGGGCCTTCGGATCGATGCTCAGGGAGTCCGGCTACCGCGGTCGCTCCATGGGCGAGAACATCGCCTGGGGAATGAGCGAGATGGGCTCCCCGAGGGCCATCCTGGCCGCGTGGCTGAGGTCGTCGGAGCACCGCAGGAACCTGCTTCGCGCGAGCTGGCGAGATCAGGGCATCGCGCTGCGCGACAACATCCGCTTCCAGGGTTATCGCGGCGTCGCGCTGTGGACCTCGGAGTTCGGCCGACCCTAGGGCGAGCGCCCGGCCGCGACCCGGATGCGGGCGCGGTAGATGTCGCCGTCATGGTGGAGACTGTCCAGCGCGTGCCCCCGAGCGTGGCACCACGCTGGGAGGTCCACCTCGATAAGCGGGTCGTCGGCGAGCAACTCGATGACCTCTCCGGGGGGCAGATCGACGGCCGCCCGCCCGGCGAGGGCCATCGGCACCGGGCAGTAGGTCCCGAGCGCGTCGACCAACCGCGGGCTCATCGAGCGACGGGGCTCAGCGCGCGGAGCGTCGCGACGGAGTCGGCGAACGCCGCGATCGCGTGATCGATCTCCGGGGCCGCCGTCGTCCAGCTCGCGGTCATCAGGATGGCCGACAGCGTCCAGGGGGCTTCGAGCCCCATCGCCTCCAGGACCGGAGAGGCCTTGCCGGCGTGGGCCGTGCAGGCGGAGCCCGGCGACACCGCCACGCCCCGCGTCGCGAGGGCAAGCGCCAGGCTCTCTCCTTCGACGCCCGCGACCGACACGTGGACGTTGCCCGGGATGCGGCCGGATCTCGGGCCGTTGAGACGCACGTCGGGCACCGAGAGAACGCCGTCGACGAGCCGTTCGGTCAAGGGCACCAGTCGTCGGCGGCGGGCGCCCATCTCCGCCTCCGCCAGGGCGGCGGCGGCTCCGAGCGCGACCGCGCCGGGCAGCGACGGCTCGCCCGCGCGCTTGCCCCCCTCCTGGACGCCGCCCTCGATGAGGGGGTGCAGCCGTGCGCCCGCACGGACCCAGAGCGCACCGCTCCAGCCGGGAGCGCCGAGCGAGGGACCAGCCACGGCGAGCGCATCGGCGCCGAGCGCCTCCACGTCGATGGGGACGAGGCCGGCGGTGGCGGTGGCGTCGATCAGGATGCGCGCGTCGGGGCGGCGCCCGCGAACGGCGCCGACGAGCGCGGGCAGGTCTTGCAGCGTTCCGACGTCGGCCTGACCGTGCGCCACGACGACGAGCGCGGTGTCCTCCTCGACGGCGGCCGCGAGGTGCTCCGCGCGAAGCCGGGCCTCGCCGTCGACCGCGACCGTGGTCAGCTCTCCCCCGGCACGGGTCGCCGTGCGTGCCGCGGCGAGCGTCGCGGGATGCTCGACCGACGTCGCCACGATGCGTCCGCCGAGACCGCGGTTGGCAGCGAAGAGGCCCTTCACCCCGAGATTGAGCGACTCGGTTCCGCTCGACGTGAGGATGATCTCTTCGGGCTCGGCGCCGATCATCCCCGCGATCTGCTCGCGGCTTCGGCGCAGCGCCTCCGAGGGGCGCCGCGCGGCGTCGTGGAGGCCATCGGGGCTCCCGAACTCCTCGCCCAGGAACCTTTGCGCGACGACGACGATGCGAGGGTCGAGCGGGGTGGCCGCGGCGTGGTCGAGGTAGGCCCTCACAGCCCGTTCACCAGCCGCGTCGCCAGCACCTCCGGCAGCCCGGCGCCGAGGATGGCGTTCTGCGCGCCGGCGACGTCGTACGGGGTGCGGCGGAACGTGACGGCGCCGCCCTCGGGGTCGTAGAGGGCCCACGCGGCGCGCGGGTCGCCGTCGCGGGGCTGTCCGACCGAGCCCGGGTTGATGAGCCAGCGACCCTCGCTCAGCTCGACCGTGGCGCCGGGCTCGGTCGCCATAGACCCCAGCGTGCCGTCGGGACCGAGGCTCCACACCGCCGGCACGTGGGTATGGCCGAAGAAGGTCAGCGGCACGCGGCGGTCGTCGAGCGCCGCCCGCGCCTGCTCGCGCGACACGACGTACTCCCAGATCGGGTCTCGGGGGCTGGCGTGCACCAGATGGACGTCGCCCTCGGTGTCGGTCGAACTGAGCTTGTCCAGCTTGGCCCTTCCTACGGGGCCCAGCGCCTCCCTGGTCCACTCGAGCGCGACGAAGGCCCAGCTCGCGAAGTGATCGAGGCTGATCTTCCCCGAGGCGCCCAGATCATGGTTGCCGGCGACGCAGCGGGCTGCCGCCTGCCCCTCGGCGACGCAATGGGTGGGGTCGGCTCCGTAGCCCACCAGATCGCCGAGGCACCACCACTCCTTCGCGCCCGCGGCTCGCGCGGCTTTCGTGACGGCGTCAAGCGCTTGGCGATTGCCGTGGAGGTCGCTGAGAATCGCGATCGGGGGCGTGGGGGACTCTCCGTGCTCAAGGGGGCAACGCTACGATACGCGCGTGCCCCGGCTTCGTCTGCCGCCTTGGGGCGCCGCCGACACCGGGCGTTCTGTCCTGCTCGCCGCCGCCGCCATCGCATCCGCGGCGGCGCTCGTGGCCGTTCTGCGGGCGACGCTGTGGAGCGACGGCGTGCCCTCCGTGGCCGCTCCGCCCGTCGACGCGTTCTTCGACGCCGAGGTGCTCGATCCCGGGCGCCGGTACCGCGAGGGGCTGTGGGCGTTCGCCGTCGCGCTCGCCCCGTTGCCGGCGGCCGTCGCGATCGTCGTGGCGCTTGCCGGGGAGCGCTGGCGCCGGCGGCTCCTTCGCTCGTCCGGCGGGCGCCTGTGGCTCGCGGGCGCCATCTTCGGGGTGGGGCTTGCACTCCTCACCGCGCTCGTCACGCTGCCGCTGCGCGCCGGGCGCTTCGCGTGGGCGCGCTCCGAAGGCCCCGTGGTGCAGCCGATCGGGGACTGGCTGTGGGATGTCGGGAAGTGGACGGCCATCCAGATGCTCATCATGGGCCTCCTCGGGTCGCTGGTCGTCGTCGTGCTGGCACGCCTCCCTCGCGTCTGGCCCGCCGTTCTGGCCGCGGTGGCGGCCGCGGTCATCGTGGCATCGAGCGTTCTCGCGCCATCCGTGTCCGATCTCTTCATGCGCACCGAGCCGCTCCGCGATCCCGTTCTGCGCGCGCAGGTCCTCGATCTGGCCGAGCGCGCGGGCGTTCCGGCCGACGACGTGCGCGTGAACGACGCGAGCGCCCGCACCAACGCGCCGAACGCCTTCGTGGCGGGCCTCGGCCGCGGTCGGCGCATCGTCCTCTTCGACACCCTCGTACGCGACTTCCCGCCGGAGGAGGTCCGCGCCGTCACCGCCCACGAGCTGGCGCACGTCGCCCGGCGGCACGTGCTCAAAGGGACCGTTTGGGGCGTGCTGCTGATGGTGCCGGCCGCCCTCATGATCGCCGCCGTGGTCGGGTGGCGCACGGGGTTCGGCCCGCCGCTCCGGAATCCGCAGGGGCGCGAGCTGGTGCTGCGCCGCATGGCGGTCGTGGCGGCGACGGCAGCCGTGCTGGGCGTGCTCGCGACTCCGCTCTTGTCGGCGGTGAGCAGGGCGTACGAGGCGGAGGCCGACTGGGTCATGCTGCGGCTCACCGAGGACAGCGACGCCGCTGTCCGTCTGCGACAGCGAAGCGTGGCGCGATCCGTCGGCGTGCCCGATCCGCCCCGCGCCATCCAGCTTTGGTTCGGTACTCATCCCACCGCCATGGAGCGGATCGCCCTCGCTCTGGCCGCCTCTCGGACAGAATCCCCCTCGTGAGCCGTTCCCGCAGCGTCCGAGTCCAGATGTTGGTCGTCGGGCGCGCCCGCCCGCCGCACGACGCGGCAGCGCGGCTCTACGAGAGACGCGCGGCAGACCTGATCGCCATGCGGATCGACGAGGTGCCCGCCGAGTCCGGAGCGCGGGACGGATCGGCCCGTCGGCGGGAGGGGCGGCGCCTGCTCGATCGCGCCGTGGAGCGCGCCCGGCTCGTCGCTCTCGACCCGGCCGGCCCGGCTCCCGCCAGCAGCGAGGCCTTCGCTCGTTGGCTGGAGCTGCGTCTCGGCGCCCAGCGGCCTGTCGCGTTCGTGATCGGGGGCGCCGACGGGCTCGACCCGGACCTCGTCGCTCGGGCCGACGAACGTCTCTCGCTCGGCCCTCTGACCATGCCTCACCAGTTGGCGCGCGTCGTGCTCGCGGAACAGCTGTACCGCGGCCTCTGCATCATGCGCGGGCACCCCTACGCACGTTAGCCTGCCGCACGTGACCGACGTGCTTGGCCCGATCGCCCGTGCCGTACGCGCCGAGGCGACCCGGGTCGCGGGCTTCGAGCCCCCGGCCGTGCCGCTCGCCGGCTCGCCGCCCGATCGGTCGGGCGATCTCGCGACCCCGATCGCCATGACGCTCGCGAAGACCGCGGGGCGGCCCCCGCGAGAGATCGCCGAGGCGGTCGCCGCCGGCCTCACCGAGCTCGGCCCGCCGTGGCTCGCCGACATCGAGGTGGCCGGGCCCGGCTTTCTCAATATCACGCTGACGCCCGCGTGGTTCCTCGATGCCGCTCGGCTCATCCGTCGGGCTCATGCCTCCTATGGCTCGCGCGTCGCCGATCCGCCCCAGTCGATCCTGATGGAGTACGTGTCGGCCAACCCGACCGGCCCTCCTCACGTGGGCCACGCACGCCATGCGGCCTACGGGGACTCGCTCGCGCGCATGCTCGCGTTCGCGGGCCATCGCGTCACCCGCGAGTACTACGTCAACGACTACGGGCGCCAGATCCGGATGTTCGGGCTGTCGATCGCCGCCCGCTACGGAGCGATGGTCGGCGAGGAGATTCCCGTTCCGGACGACGGCTATCGGGGCGCCTACGTCGACGAGATCGCCGCCGCGGTGCGCAGCGAGGTCGGTGAGACCCTCGCCGATAAGGCGCGAGATCCCGACGACGAGACGCTTCAGGTCTTCGTCGACCGCGGTGTGGAGCTGATGATGGAGGCCATCAGACGCGACCTCGAGCTCTTCCGCACGCGCTTCGACGCCTTCTTCTCGGAGCGGAGCCTGCACGAGCGCGGCAGCGTGGGCGAGGGTGTCGCGGCCTTGGAGGCGTCCGGCGACGCCTATCGTCGGGAGGGGGCCCTGTGGTTTCGCACCACCGACTACGGGGACGAGAAGGACCGCGTGCTGGTGCGGTCGGACGGGACGAGCACCTACCTGGCCGCCGACGTCGCCTATCACCTCGACAAGGCGGCACGCACCCACGACCGGCTCATCGACGTGCTCGGGGCCGATCACCACGGCTACGTCGCGCGTCTTCGCGCCGTCATCGCGGCCGGGGGGCACGACCCGGAGATGCTCGATGTCCCGATCGTGCAACTCGTCAGCCTCATCGAGGGCGGCGTCTCGAAGAAGCTGAGCAAGCGCGCCGGGACGCTGGTGCTCCTGTCCGAGCTGGTCGACGACATCGGCGTCGACGCCGCGCGCTTCTTTCTCGTCCAACGCAGCCACGACACGCCGCTCGAGCTCGACCTCGACTTGGCGCGCGAGCAGAGCCAGGAGAATCCCGTCTACTACGTCCAGTACGCCCACGCCCGGGTGTGCTCGATCCTGGCCAGGGTCGACGACCCCGCTGCGATCTCGCCGCCCGACGCCGGGCCTCCGGCCGACCTGGACCGCTCGGAGCGCTCTCTCGTCCTCAGCCTCGCGGCTTGGCCCGAGGCGTTCGCCATCGCCGTCGAGCAGCGAGCGCCGCACCGGGTCGCGGCGTATCTCATCGACCTCGCCCGCGATTTCCACGCCTTCTACCACCGCTGCCGCGTGGTCGGCGAGGCGCCGCCGGTCGAGGCCTTCCGCCTGGTCCTCGTCAGCGCCACCCGCTCGACGCTCGCCCTCGGCCTGGATCTGCTCGGGGTGGAGGCTCCCGAGCAGATGTAGCGCGGGCTAGCCCTCGACCTCGCGCACCCGGACGCCCGGGCCGAAGGCGATCCTCCCTTTGATCTTGCGGATCCACGGGGGCGGCTGGGGGTAGTACCACGCGGCGTGGGGCAGCCGCGCCTCGCCCGCCTCCAGCGAGTGGTACCGGGCGATTCCCTTCCAGTAGCAGAGCGTCACAGCCTTGCTGGGGCCCAGATGCTCGGCGCGGACGCTCTCGCGGGGGAAGTAGTGGTTGCCCTCCACCAGGA
>JAUVQP010000112.1 GCA_030598075.1 Miltoncostaeaceae bacterium
CCAGATCGGCAAGCGGATACGAAACCGGAAGCACGAGGTGCACCTCGTCCGGCTTCATGCCCTCGGTTAGCGCGGCGAGCCCCTCGACCTCCTTGAGGTCATGGGCGGAACAGCCGGGAGTGTCGACGATCACGACGTCGCGGTCGTCCCACGCCCCGCGCGCCTCGGCGAGCGACTGCGGATCGGTCGCGACGGTGAAGTCCACGCCCAGCTTGCGAGCGTGTGCGGCGAGCGTCTGCTGGGAGCCAGGCACCGCGCCGATGAGGCCGACGCTCATGCCGGCCGCCGCGAACCGGCCGGCCAGCTTCGCCGCGGTGGCCGTCTTGCCCGTGCCGCGCTGGCCGACCAGGATGATCGTCTCCCCGCGCGAGCGAGGCCTCCAGTCGCGCACCACGGGAAGACGCTCGGCGAGCCAGCGCCTCAGCGGCTCCCGAAGGCCGTCGGAGGGGTCGTCGAGGAACGGCAGCACCGAGCGCCTGAACCCCTGGAGGAACGGGTCCAGATAGCGAGCGGACACGCCCAGGGCAAGCAAGTCGGCCCGTGGTCCCGCGAGGGCGTCCTCGATGAGCCCGGCCGAGCCGGGCACGTCCTCGGTGGACGGGGACACGTCCTCCATGGCCTCGGCCAGGTCAGGAGCGGGCGCTGCCACGAGGAGCGGCTCGACGGGCGGAGTGAGACCGACGGTCGGCCGCGACGACTCCGGCGCGCGGGGCTCCGCTCTGACCGGTGCGCTCGCCCCGGCGGCCTCCGGGCCCGGCCACTCGAGGGGGCTCGCCGGGAGGAACGGGGGCGGCGCAACCTCGGCGGCCGATCGACCCGCCGGAGCGGTGGGCGGCGGAGGGGCGACCGAGGCGGCGGCCTCGGCAGCCTCCCGGGCGTGAGCCTGACGGAGCGCCTCGCGCGCCGCCTCAACGATGGCCTCCGTTCGACGCGGGTCGCCTGGCGCGAAGGGCCGAGGCGGGGCTGCGCCGGCGCGCGCGTAGGCGGAAGCGGGTGAGGCGGGTGGGGCGCCCTCCGCCATGGCCGGCGAGCCCTCGGCCTCGACAGCCGCGCTCAGTTGGCCCGAGAGATGGCGGGCGAAGACATCTCCGTTGCCGCCCTCGGCCGCCCGGTCGGATTCGGCATCGCCGGCAGCGTCCGGCTCGGCGCCCGGCGCGGGGGCCGCCACGGAGCGCGCCGCGTCGAGGTTGGACGCGGCGGCGGCGGCCTGGTCCTCGGTGAGCCCCTCGGCCGCCGTCACCTCGACGCCCTGCTTCCCGAAGAAGCCAGCGACGCCGCCGCGCACAATGCGCTTGGTCTGGAGGATCACCGCCTCCTCACCAAGCTCCTCGCGGATCTGGTTGAGGATCTGTTCAACCGAGTCTCCGGTGAATTGCTTGATCTGCATTGACATCTCCAGTTAGAGCTTGACGACCCCGAGCGGCTCAACGCGCACCGACGGGAGAATCTCGTGGTAGGACAGGACGGTGAGCGCCGGGAGGCTGTGCTGGGCGAGCCCTTTCAGGTGGCGACGGCTCGCGCCCGAGCAAACGACGACGGGCGTCGCGCCGGCTGCGTTCGCGGCCTCGGCCTGCTCCCCCACGGCGTCGACGAGGGCGGCGGCGCGACCCGGGTCCATGGCGAGGGCCGATCCGGTGTCGGTGCGCGCCACCGACTCCGCGATCTCCCGGTCGGTCTCGGGGTCGACCGTGATGGCGCGGAGGACGTCGTCCGAGCTGACAAACCGTTGGCAGATGGTGCGGGAGAGGCTCTGGCGGCAGTACTCCGCAAGGATCGGGATCTCCTTGGTGAGCTTCGCCTTGTCGCCGAGCGTCTCGAGAATCGTTACCAGATCGCGGATCGGAACCCCTTCGGAGAGCAGCGCCTGCAGCACGCGCTGCACCTCGCCGACCGACATGTGGTCGGGCACTAGCTCTTCGACGGCAGCCGGGTGAGCCTCCTTCAGGCCGTCGAGAAGTGCCCGGACGTCCTGGCGGCCGAGGAGTTCGTCGGCGCTCTGCCGAATGACCTCGGACAGGTGGGTGACGATCAGCGACGTCGGATCCACGACGGTGTAGCCGGAGAGCTCGGCCTGGTCTCGCTGCGCCTCGCCGATCCAGACGGCGGGAAGCCCGAACGCCGGCTCGACCGTCTGCTGTCCGTCGAGCGCCGCCTCGGCTGTGCCGGGGTTCATCGCCAAGAGCTGGCCCGGAACCAGAGCCCAGCGCGCGACCTCGACGCCCTTGATCTTCACGGCGTACTCGTGGGAGGTCAGCTGGATGTTGTCCCGAATGCGAATCGGCGCCAGCGAGACGCCCATCTCGGTCGCCATTTGGCGACGCACCATGGCCACGCGGGCGAGCAGGTCGCCGCCCTCGTCGTGGTCGACCAGCGGAACCAGTCCGTAGCCGATCTCGAGCTCCAGCGGGTCGAGCGGCAGCAGCGCGGCGACGTCCTCCGGCTCGGGGGGGCGCCGGGCGATCTGAGTCGCCTCCTCCTCGGCTCGCGCCGCATCGTCGGCCCGGCCCCGCTGGAGAGCGAAGCCGATCGCCAGAGCAACACCGCCTATGCCGAGAAACGGGAGCAACGGGAGGCCGGGCACCAGACCCAGCAGACCGACGACGGTTCCAGTGAGGTACATCGCCCGCGGCTGGTTGAGGACCTGGCGCGCGAGATCCTCGCCGAGGTTCGACTCGCCGACCGAGCGGGTCACGATGATGCCGGTGGCGGTGCTGATGAGCAGCGCCGGAATCTGGTTGACCAACCCCTCGCCGACGGTCAGGAGCGAGAAGTGGTTGATCGCCTCGCCGAATCCCATGCCGAGCTGGAAGACGCCGACGGCCAGCCCGCCCAACAGGTTGATGAACACGATGATGACGGCGGCGATCGCATCGCCCTTCACGAACTTGGACGCACCGTCCATCGCTCCGTAGAAGTCGGCCTCCTTCGAGATGGTCTCGCGGCGGCCGCGGGCCTCCTCATCGGTGATGACCCCTGCGTTCAGGTCGGCGTCGATGGCCATCTGCTTGCCTGGCATGGCGTCCAAGGTGAAGCGCGCGGCGACCTCGGCGACCCGCCCGGCACCGCTGGTGATCACCACGAACTGGATGATCACGAGGATCGCGAAGACGATCAGACCGACGACGACGTTGCCGCCGACGACGAACTGCCCGAAGCTCGAGATGACCTCGCCGGCGTCGCCGTGCAGCAGGATGAGGCGCGTTCCCGAGATGTTCAGACCCAGACGGAACAGCGTCGCGATCAGCAGCAGGCTCGGGAACATCGAGAACTGAAGCGGCTCGGTCGTGTACATGACCGCGAGCACGATGGCGAGGGCCATCGAGATGTTGAAGGTCAGCAGGACGTCGAGCAGCCAGGTCGGCAGCGGGATGATCATCATCACGACGATCCCCACGACCACGGCGGCGATGCCCACGTCGCTGTTGGCCATCACCCGGTTCAGGATCGTGTTCGCGCCCCCGTCGGCGGGCGCTGCGGCGGCGCTGGTCCTCATGTCAGCGCGGGCTCACGGGCGGCGACCTGATAGACGTGAGCGAGGATCTCGGCGACCGCGGAGAAGGCCTCGGGCGGGATGTAGTCGCCCACCTCGACCGCGGCGAAGAGGCTCCGCGCAAGCGGTGGATCCTGGACGACGGCGACCTCGTGCTCCTCGGCGATCGCGATGATGCGTTGGGCGACGCGGTCAGCGCCCTTGGCGACGACGCGGGGGGCCGGGAGCGACTTCGCGTACCGCATGGCCACGGCGAAGTGGGTCGGGTTGGTGATGACCACGTCCGCCTCGGGCACGGAGGCCATCATCCGACGGACGGCAGCCTCGTACTGGCGCTTCTTCAGCTGGCTCTTCATCTCGGGGCTCACGTCCGCGTCTTTGGCCTCGCGCTTGACCTCCTGCTTGGTCATGCGCATGTCGCGCTCGTGCTGCCAGCGCTCGTAGATGAAGTCGAGCAGGGCGATGATGATGTAGACGCCCGTGAACGCGAACCCGAGCTTCAGGATGAGCGCGGCGATCACCACCAGGAGTCGACCGGGCGTCGCGCCCATCAGCGACAGGAGGTCGGAGATGGAGGACGACAGGATCGCGTAGGCGATGCCGCCGATGGCCGCGAGCTTGACGAGGTCCTTGACGACGCTCACCAGCGACCGCGGCGAGACCAGTTTCTTGACGCCGTTCTTCGGGTTGATCGACGAGAAACGCGGCTGGAGCACCTTGAGGTAGATGCCCGGCTTGACCTGGATCCCGGAGGCGAGCACGCCGCCGATGGCGCCCGCGACCGCGAACGGCGCGGTGATCGTCAAGACCGCCCGCCCCGTCTTCATCAGCAGCGCCCAGCCCTCGGCCCGGGTGATCCCGTCGACCTCGCCGGCCTCGCGGAGCGAGCCGACCATCAGCGACGTGAACTGGTCGAGCGCCCACGACGCCGTGAACGTGAGCATCGCGAAGAGCACGAGGAGCGCCATCGCGGTGTTGATCTCCCGGCTGCGGGCGACCTGGCCGCGGTTTCGGCCCTCTTCGCGACGTTTGGGTGTGGCCTTCTCGGTGCGGTCCTCGCCGGACTTGCCCATGGGTCCGTCGCCCGACTCCTCGTTGTCGGTCGCCGTCCCTGGCGTCCACCCCCTGCCGATCCCGGCAGGGCTCGTGCTCTCGCCGCGCGCTCGCCAACGAGAGCGTCACCGCGCGTCCCGTATCGGCGCCTTCGGAGGCCGCTTGAGACACCCGCACCCCGTGATCCCGCGGGGGTTCCCGCCGGGGCTCGCCGGTGCCCCCGACGGAACGCTAGAGCGGCTTGGACTGACCGCCCACCGTGCGCACGAGGATCTCGCCGGTGGCGACGACGAGCTCGACGGTACGCCCGAGGCTTCCTCCGGTGTCGGCCGCGAGCAGGAGCAGACCGGCCTCCTGGATCGCGGCGCGCACGGCGATGCCGTTCCTGCTGCCCACGTTCAGCGCCGAGGGACCGCCAGACCCGGCGCTGAACATCTGCGCCCCACCGGCCATCTTGATCTTGAGCCCCTCGCGCGCGGCGCCGAGGGCGAGCAGCTCTGCGATCAGCGCCGGTACCGCGGTGTCCGCGAACTTGCCCGCCGGCGCGGGTCCGGAGCTGATTCTCGACTCGGGCAGCATCACGTGGGCCATGCCGCCGATGCCGGTTGCCTCGTCGTGCATGACCACGCCGATGCATGAGCCGAGTCCGACCGCCGCGACGACGTGGCTGCCGTCCATGCTCGTCACCAGCTGCCCAAG
>JAUVQP010000049.1 GCA_030598075.1 Miltoncostaeaceae bacterium
CGCCTCGAGACACCCTGACGGATACACAACGCGCTCGCACGAAACCGGGCAGTCGCGGCACGAGCCAGCCCCCCCGGGAAGGAGCGGACGAGAGCTCATGAGGCGTCTGTGGTGATCATGGTTGTGTCGGCACGGCGATCGTCGGGGCCATGGAAGCCGTTCGGCGAGAGGGAGGTCGAGGGCGGTTCGCGCTCGGTCGGGCAGTGACCGCTCGACGCGGCCTCAGGACGCGATGCAGTGCTCGCCGAACAGCGTCTTCAACGAATCCTTCAGGCCCGTGGCCTGCGCGTCAACCGCGAAGTCGTCCCCCAGTCGAAGTCGACGCGAGCCCTCGGACGACGCGATGTCGACCACGACCGGAACCTCGCCGCGATTCTCGATGAGCAGCCGCCTGAGCTGATCGAGCTGCTCCTGCCGCACGCCGCCGGGAATGGTGAGCGACAAGAACTCCTCGCCGCCGCCGGGATCGACGAGAAGCGCCGCGATGGACTTGGCGACGATCTTGGTTTCCCCTTCGCCCTTCTGATCGACCCGGCCGGACACGGTGATGACGGCGTCGGGCTGGATGAGCTCGCGGAACTTCGCCAGAACCGCGGGGACGACGACGACCTCGACCGAGCCGAGCCGATCGCCCACCGTGACGAACATCATGGCCTCGCCTCGACGCGTCGTCACCGCCTTGGTGGCGCTCACGAGCCCGCCGATCGTGATGCTCTCCCCGTCGGGACGGTCGGGGAGGCACGACAGATCGCAGGTGACCTCCCGCGCCAACTGCCGCCGGCAGCCGTCGAGCGGATGGCTCGTGACGTACCAGCCGAGAGACTCGCGCTCGCCGGTGAGCAACTCCTCCCGGGGCATCTCCGCCGCATCGATCGGCAGATCGAATCGGGCCGACGCCGCCTCGGGATCGTCGTGCCGGCCGAAGAGGGACTCCTGGCCGGCCTCGGCGTCCGACCGTTGCCGCGCCGCCTGCCCCATCGCCGCGGGCAGCGCGTCGAGCATGCCCCGCCGGGTGGCGCCGGTGGAATCGAGCGCGCCGGAGCGGATGAGGCCCTCGAGGGCCTTCTTGTTGACCTGGGATCCTTCCAGGCGACGGCAGAAGTCCCAGAGCGACTCGAAACGGCCACCCTCGTCACGCGCCGCGATGATGCTGGCCACGGCGTTCTCGCCGACACCCTTGACAGCGGTCAGCCCAAAACGGATCTCGCCCGACGGGACCACCGCGAAACCGGGTGCGCTCTCGTTGCAGTCGGGCGGCAGAACCTCGATGCCCATGTCGCTGGCCGCCGAGGCGTAGAACGGCACGCGATCCTTGGTGTCCATGACCGAGCTCAACAGGGAGGCCATGTACTGGGCCGGGTGGTTGGCCTTCAGGTACGCCGTGCGATAGGCGAGCAGCGCGTAACAGGCCGCGTGGCTCTTGTTGAACGAGTAGTCGCCGGCGCGCTCGCAGAGGTCCCACAGGCGACGAGCCACGGCGCGCGCGGTGCCACTGCCCTCGCAGCCCTCTATGAACTCGTCCTTGAGCGAGGCCATGAGCTCCTTGTCCTTCTTGCCCACCGCCTTGCGCAGGTCGTCCGCGCGCGAGGGCGAGAAGCCGGCGATCGTGCGCGCGATCGCCATGAGCTGCTCCTGGTAGACGGCGACGCCGTACGTCGGGCCGGTGATCGGCTCGAGGCGCGGATCGTCGAGGGCGACCCGGCTGGGGTCGCGCTTGTTGCGCGCGTAGGTCGAGATGAACGCCATCGGTCCGGGGCGGTAGAGCGCCACCAGCGCGATGAGGTCCGCGAACTCGGTCGGCCGGACCTCGCGGAGCGCATCGCGCATGCCGCTGGACTCGAACTGGAAGACGCCGATGCCATCCCCGCGCGCCAGCATCTCGTAGCTCTTGGCATCGTCGAGCGGAACCGCCTCGATGTCGAGGTCTTGACCGAGGCCGTCCCTGATGAGCGCGAGGCACCCGTCGATGACGTCGAGGTTGCGCAGGCCCAGGAAGTCCATCTTGAGCAGCCCGAGGGCCTCGACATCGTGGTCGGGAACCTGTGTGACGACGTTCCCGTCGTCGTCGATCCTGACCGGCAGATAGTCGGTGATGTCGCCGGGAGCGATGACCACCCCGGCCGCGTGCACACCCTCGTTCCGAACCAAACCCTCAAGGGGGAGGGCCGTGTCGAGAATCTCCTTCGTCGTCGGCTCGGCCCTGTAGGACTCGGCGAGATCGTTTCCACTCGCCATGGCGTCCTTCAACCTGATGCCGATCGGCCGCTCGGGCACAAGCTTCGCGATGCGGTCGACCTGGCCGTAGCTGTGGCCGAGCACGCGCCCGGAGTCGCGGACCACCGCTCGGGCCAGCAGCTTGCCGAAGGTGCCGATGCGAGCCACGGCACTGCTCCCGTACTTCTGGGTGACGTAGCGCACCACGCGGTCGCGACCGCCCACCGAGAAGTCCGTGTCGATGTCCGGCATGCTCTTGCGCCCCGGGTTGAGGAAGCGCTCGAAGAGCAGGCCGTGCTCGAGCGGGTCGACGTCGACGACGCGCAGCGCGAAGGCCACCAGCGAGCCGGCGGCCGAACCGCGGCCAGGGCCGACCGACACGCCGTTCTCGCGCGCCCAGCGCACGTAGTCCCAGACGATAAGGAAGTAGGCGCTGAAGCCCATCTCGTCGATGACGTCGAGCTCGAAGCGGAGACGGTCGCCCGCCTCGGCCGGCCGACTCCGCCCATAGCGACGGTCGAGGCCCTCGCGGCATAGCTCATCGAGGTACTGCGCGGGGGTCTTGCCGTCGGGCACCGGGAACTGCGGAAGCCGGAATGCGCCGAGCGGCAGGTCGAGCTCGGCGCAGCGCTGGGCGATCTCGACCGACACCGCGATCGCGTCGAGATTGTCGGGAAGCGCCTCCGCCATCTGCGCGCCGGTCTTCAGAAAGAACTGGTCCGTGTCGAACCGGAAGCGCTTCGGGTTGCTGAGCACGTCGCGGGTCTGGATGGCGAGGAGCGCCTCGTGCGCACGGGCATCGTCCTGGCAGACATAGTGGGCGTCGCAGGTGGCGACCGCCGCCTGGCCGCTCTCCGCGGCGAGGCGGGAGAGTTTGGTGTTGATGCCCGCCTGGACCGGTAGCCCCGAGTTCTGGATCTCGACGTAGACGTCGTCCCTGCCGAAGATCTGGACGAGCGTGTCCAGTTCCTGCCGCGCGGCGCCTTCGTCGTCTTTCTCGAGGTGACCGCAGATCGTGCCGGACAGGCAGCCCGACAGCGCGATGATGCCCGCCGAGTGCCGCTGCATGAGCTCGTGATCGATGCGCGGCCGCCGGTGGTAGCCCTCGAGATACCCCCCCGAGCAGAGCTTGATGAGGTTGAAGTAGCCCTCGTTGTTCCGCGCCAGCAACGTGAGGTGCGCGCGGCGCTCCTTCGTGGGCCGGGCGGCGCGATCGGGCACCACGTAGGCCTCGAGGCCCACGATGGGGATGACGTCGCGCTTCCTCGCCTCGCGGTACAACTCGACGGCCCCGCTCATGACCCCGTGATCCGTGAGCGCCACGGCCTCCTGGCCCATCTCCTGAATCCGGTCGAGCAGGCGCCCGATCTTGCACGCGCCATCGAGAATCGAGTAGTCGCTGTGGACGTGCAGGTGGACGAAGTCGGGCTCTGCCACGACCCGCAGGCTAGCCGTCCCGTCGGATCGCAAACAACCTCTCGGGCGATGTCTCGAGACCATGACGCCAGGGCTGCTCTGGTCCTCCGGGCGCTCGGACGCGGACCGTCCCCGTGCGGATCCGCCGAGGACTGCGCTAGCGTCGGGCGGGTGAGAGCGCTGACCCTCGCCGTCACGCTTCCCGTGCTCGCCGCGGTCGGCGTGGCCGGCGTCGTCCCGGATGCCGATGCCGCCGTCCGCAGGGTGGGCGATGGAAGGGGCAACACGATCACGTTCGACGTCCGCGCGAGCGGGGTCGACGTCAACGCTTACGCCCGCATCCTGAGGAACGCCGCGCACGGCCGCGAGATCGGCCGCGTCACGATCCGGATCGTCCCGCGATCGACGATCGAGGCTCAGTGCGGCTCCCGCGACGCGGTCGCGTGCTACGGGGGCAGCTCCCGCGCCGGCACGATCATCGTGCCGGCCGGTCGCGGCGACACGGTACGCCACAGCCTGCTGCACGAGTACGGCCATCATGTGGACGCCAGCATTCGGACGCCGGCGGCGCAGCGTCGGGGGGGCGTGGGCGACGGGACGCCTCGCTGGTGGTCGACCCGCCGCATGGCCCAACGGGTGCGCCAAGGTCAGGTCTCGTTCACGTACTCGAAGGGCTGGGCGCGCGCGATCGGCGAGATCTTCGCCGAGGACTACGTCCAGCTTCACGTCGCCGGGCGGTACTCGATCTCCTGGCTCGCCCCGCCGGGCACCGCCGTCCTCAACGCTCTCCGGCGCGACATTACGGGAACCGCGAGCGGCCCCGCGCCGGAGCGCGGCGGGGCGACCGACGACCCCGGGGTCGGACCCGGAGCCTCGGGGCGTGAGTCGATCACCTTCCCTTCCGCGGGCCGCATCCCGCGGGGGCGGACCGTGTCGATCCCCTTCGGCCTTCTCGGCTCCGGGCGCGGCGTGGACTTCACGGCCGAGCTGACCGGGCTCGGCGCTCCGGCGTCGGTTCGCACCGCGCTCATCTGCGACGGGCGGCGCATTACCGGAGCCTGGGGCCTCGATGACAAGGACGCCCGCATCAAGCGTCGCAACCTGGGCCCCGCCGACTGCAGCATCACGATGACCAACGTCGGCGAGTCGACGGCGGCCTACGACGCGGACCTGCTGCGCAGTCGGCCGCGGCGCGGCGGAGCCGCAGCACCCCCCACTCGCCGCCGATTGCCAGGTGGCGACCATCGGGCGACCAGGACCCCGCCGCGGCGCCGCGGAACCAGCGCACGAGCCCGGCGTCCTCCGGGCGATAGATGGCGAGGGACGCCGTGCGCGCGCCCTCGATGACCCGTGCGGCCCGGAGCGAACCGTCGGGACTCTCGGCGGTGAAGGGCGCGTCCGGCCCGAGGTCCTCCGGCAGGAGCGGATCGGGCAGTCCTCTGAGCGGATCGTCCTCGGGCCGCTCCTCACCGGCGGCCGCGAGATCGGGCAGGGTCCAGGACCGGCGAAGGCCGGGGCTGACCGCGGACAACGTCGTGTCGTCGCCGAACGACAGCCAGAAGGCCGGCTCGCGCGCCGCGCCGATCACGCAGACGGGGCCGGAGCCCACGGCCTCCGTCTCGTCGGAGAGGCCGACGAGGGGCAGACCGAGGCTCGGCGGCTGCGCCAGCAGCAAGCCGTGCGGCGACTCGGCGCGCCGCTTGCCCTGCCGAGCGCCGCGGTTCCGGACGAGCTGCGCGACAACGCTCCACGGACCGGGGTCGGTGGCGAGAAATGGCGGTGGTCCGATCGGCCGAGTACTCATTGCTTCCTCCCCGTGTCTCGGAGCCAGACGGCGCCCCAATCGCCGCCCACGACCACACCGTCGCCGGCGGGCGACGGGCTGATCGCGCGGGCGCCGTCCACGTAGCGAACCAGCGCCCCGTCGTCCGCGCGAACGAGCGCGGCGGCAGCGGGGTCGCCGTGCGTGGTGCCGAGCGCGACATGCTCTCCGTCGGCGCTCATGGCCAGGCTCAGCGAGCCCGCGATCGGCGCCGTCCACGACGCGATCCTCTCGCCCGCCTCGTCCCAGATCGACACGCTCCCGTCCGCGTGGCGCGAGGCGGCGCGCGGCGCGCTCGCCGCCCCCGCAAGATCGAGCGCGGGCGAGCCCTCCACGGGGTCGATCCCGGGCGGCCCGACCGCGGCTCCCACCGCCACGAGAAGAGTCTCGCCCGCGTAGCAGAGGGCGGCCGGGGAGGCGGCGTGCGTCGCCTGCTGCTCGCCGGCGGGAAGGGCGATCTCGGCGACCGCTCCGTCGGCGGCGGCGGCCAAGAGGCGTCCGTCGGCACGCAGCGCCACGGGACCGTCGCCCAGGTCGGCGGCGAGGTCGCCGAGGCTGGGCAGCACGACCGCGCGCCAACCGTCGTCGGCGAGGAGCAGCCCGACGTTCGACATCGCGGCGCCGAGCGCGCGCGAGAGCCCGGGAGGTCGGCGGTCGTGGAACCGCTCCAGCACGGGCGCACGGAAGGTGTAGGCAACGCCCGGCACACTCGCGACCGCGAGCTCTCCTCCCGCGACCATGGTCAGCTCGGACACCGCCGTGGGGGCGCCGTGGGCCAGAAGAAGACTCGGGCCCGGGTCGGTGGAAGCATTCGCGGGGGGCTCGCCCGGCGGAAACCCGAGACCGCGAGGCGTGCCGGCGACGCGGCTGAACGCCGGGACCTCCTTGACGTCGAGGCGCAGGCTCGGAGGCGCGGCGCGCCTCATGCGCGCCGTCGCTCGTCGGCGATTCGGTAGGCCATGCGGCTCGGAAGGCTGAACAGCTCGATGAAGCCGGGGGAGCTGCTCTGGGAGAACGAGGCGTCGGCGTCGAAGGTGGCCAGCGAGCGGTCGTAGATGGCGTTGGGCGAGCTGCGACGCACGACCGTGGCGGACCCCTTGTAGAGGCGCACGCCGATCTGACCCTCGACGCGGGCGTTCACGGCCGTCATGAACGCGTTCAGGTCGGCGAGCAACGGCTCGTACCAGAGCCCCTCGTAGACCAGCTGGGCCCACAGGCGGTCGAGCTCGGGCTTGGCGTGATTCTCGCGTCCCGTGCAGACGAGTTTCTCGAGCTCGCGATGGGCCGTGAGGATGACCTCGGCCGCCGGAACCTCGTAGATGTCGCGCACCTTGAGACCCACGACGCGGTCCTCGATGTGGTCGACGATGCCCACACCGTTCGCGGCCGCGACCTCGGCCACCCGCGCGATGAGCTCGACGAGCCCCAGGTCCCGCCCGTCGAGGGACACCGGAAGCCCCTCCCGAAAACCGATCGTCATCTCGGTGGGCTCGTCCGGCGCCCGGGTGGGAGGCGTGACGAGTTGGAAGACGTCCTCGGGCGGCGGGGCATCCAGATCCTCGATGGTGCCGCCCTCGCTGGAGCGCCCCCAAAGGTTGTCGTCGATCGAGTAGGGCCGGGCTCTCGTCGACGACACCGGAATGCCGTGCTCCTCGGCGTAGGCGATCTCCTCGTCGCGCCCCATCTGCCACTCGCGGATCGGTGCGATCACGCGGAGCCCGGGCGCCACGGTCGCCACGGTGGCGTCGATGCGCACCTGGTCGTTGCCCTTTCCGGTGCAGCCGTGGCCGATGGTGTCCGCGTCGTGCTCGAGCGCCACGTCGCAGGCCAGGCGGGCCAACAGCGGCCGGCCGAGCGCGGTGAAGGGCGGGTAGCCCCCCTGATAGCGCGCGTTGGCACGAATCGACGGGGCGACGTAGTCGCGGGCGAACTCCTCGCGCGCATCCACCACCAGGCTGCGCACCGCCCCGAGGTCGAGCGCCTTCTGGCGGATGGCCTCGAAGTCGTCCTCGGGCTGCCCGAGGTCGATGCAGAGCGCGATGACCTCAGCGTCGTACTCGTCCTGGATCCACTTGAGCAGGACCGACGTGTCGAGTCCGCCGCTGTAGAGCAGGACGCAGCGGTGGACCTCGTGCGGCTGAGCCAGATAGCTCGGTCCGGTCGCCGACGCGCGATCGGTGGGCAAGGCATGACCTCCATGGGTGCGAGCCGCGGCAGTCTAGTGCCCCGCCGGGGGACGTTGCCGTGTTGGGCCCAGAGAAGACCACGCCGGGCGAGCACGCGGCGTCCGCGGAGGTATTGCAGCCCACCCCGAGAAAACTCTGCGGGCAGGGACCGTGCAGCGACGCGAAGCGGTGCCGATACCTTCAGTGAGGATTCCGATGTCCAACGCCACCCTCCAGCGGGGCGCTCACGTGCCCGCCTCTCCCGACGCCGCGGCGCTCGTGCGCTCGGCCGTGGCGGAGTTGCTCGCCGAGAACGGCTGGCCCGCCGACGACTCGGCGGACATCGTGCTCGCCACCAGCGAGGCCGTGACCAACGCCATCGAGCACGGCTCCGAACCCGGCGGAGACCTGTGGATCGCGGCACGGATGGAGGACGGGGCCCTCGATCTGCGGATCCGCGACGAGGGTCGGCCCGATCGGAGCCGTCCGCTCCCCCCGATGGAAGGTCCGCCGCCGCCCGACGCCGCCACGCGAGGTCGCGGCCTGATCATCATGCGCTCGCTCGCCGAGACGCTCGACGTCATCCCGGTGAGCGGCGGCGGCACCGAGGTGCGTCTGGTCTTCTGCCGCACCCCCGCGGCCGAGCGCGTGCACGCCGCGCTCCCCGCCGCCGCCTGATCTCGGCGCGGGCGCGCGGTATCACTCCGGGCGCGGCTACCGCACGCGCGCACAGCGCTGCGACTCGCGCACGCCGTCGCTCCCGCCGTCGAAGCTCTCGTCGGCCGGAAAATCGCCGGACTCGCGGGCCAACTCGGTCACGGCGAAGAGAAACTGGCCGCCCTCGGGGGCAAGGGTCGCCCAGGTGGCCGTCTCGCCGGCGCCGCCCTCGCGATCGACGCGCGCCGAGGTGAAGTAGACCGAGTCGAACTCGCGGGAGCGCACGGTCCAGGCGTTGGAGATGGCGACGCCCGAGTCGAGGCCGCCGGCGATCGAGCCGACCAACGCCTCGACGGCCGGCGAGCAGCGCTCGACGCCCTCCGCGTCGCTCTCGGCCGGGGCGACCGGGGCGTCCGCGGGGCTTTCCCCCCGGCCGGGCACGCAGCCCGCCAGCGCCGCCGCGGCGATCGCGGCGACGGCCAGCGAGGGGAGGCCGAGGCGCGTCACTCCTGGGAGATCGCCCGAAGGACGTCCAGCCTCGCGGCCCGGCGGGCGGGGAAGATCGCCGCCAGCACGCCCGCGACCGCCGAGAGCACCAAGAACGCGATCAACAACGGGATGGGCACGCTGACCGTGTTGAGGAAGCCGCCGGCGCGCTCGATGAGGACGACGCCGAGCACGACGCCGACCACGAGTCCCAGCACGCCGCCGATGACCGACACGATGACCGACTCCCAGACGACCATCAGGCGGACACGGCCGGGGCCCAGGCCCACCGCGCGGAGCAGGCCGATCTCGCGCGTGCGCTCGAAGACCGAGAGCGCGAGCGTGTTCACGATGCCGAAGATCGCGATGATGATCGCGATCGC
>JAUVQP010000131.1 GCA_030598075.1 Miltoncostaeaceae bacterium
CCGCGATGGTTTGCAGCGAGGAAGAACGGGGCAAAGGTTTCCTGACACGGCACTAGCCGCCCGCCCCGCGGGCCGCCGGGACTAGGGGAGCGCGACCACGAGCACGCCCAGGCCTCGACGGGTCTCGATCACCAGACCCCCGGCGTGGGCGCCCGGACCGCCAGTGCGGCGGAGCACCGCGTGGGCGCCGTGCTGAACGGGCTGGGACCATGCCGCGCCGCCCGCGCCAAGCGCGCCGAGCCGGCGCACGACGGCGTCCGGTCCGTCAGCTCGCCCCTCGGGCCCGAGCCACACGACATCATCGCGCCAATACGGTCGCGAAAGCTCCGGCTCGCCTCGGCGCAACGCCTCGAGAATGCGCAGCACGGCGGGCCGTGCCGTGGCCTCACGGTCGGCGTCGCTGGGGTGGGCACCGGTGCCCATCGCGATATGTCTGCTAGCGGCGCACTAGGCGATGGAGGACGGCTCGATCGAGCGCGCGAAGAGCGGCACCAGATCGTCCGAAAGAACCTCGGGGGCTCCGTCGACCAGCAGCGCGACGACCTCCATGCGACGATCCCGGGCCTTCTCCTGAATCTGGTTCCAGCCCTCGACCTCCCGCTCGCGGTCGCCCGCGAGGTCGGCCATCGTCAGGGCGACCTTCTCCGCGACGCCTGGGTTGCTGAGTTGGTTGTGCGCGTCGACCAAGAGGATGAGTCGGATCCAACCCTGGCCGGCGTGCTCTCGAGCGTGCCGGACCCACTCCGGCGACACATGGGGTTGCAGCGAAGCGAGAAGCGGCTCCCAGGCCGCGGGCGCATCGGCCACTACAGACGTCTCAGAAGCTCGTCCTTCTTAGCCTCGAACTCGTCCGCGGTGATCAGGCCCTCGTCGCGCAGGCGACCGAGTTCGCGGATGCCCTCGGCGGGCGAGACGGACGATCCGACGTCGGAGGCCGGGCTCGTCACCCAAACCCCAAGATCCTCGGCGAGGGCGCGGGCAACCTTGTTCGCCTGCTCCATGGCACGCCGAAGCTCCCGTGAACACTCTTCCAGATAGTGCTGTAGCTGCTCTCGTTGATCGGGCATGCTCGTACTGTAGCGGCAGCGCCCGCTCGTGCCGAGAGTGCTACGGTGCGAGATGATGAACCGGGAAACGACCCCGGGTCACGACGCCCGCGAGGCCCGCGCCCTTACGGCCACTCGAGCCCTTGAGATGGCCGCGGATCACGCGGCGCGAGAGCGCGGGCGGCACGCCGGCAAGTTCGGCGTCAGCGACGCGAAACTGGCCGTGCTGGACGTGCTCCGGTGCTGCCCGGACGAGGGCGCCTGCCTCTACACCGTCAGCGACAAGCTGGGGGTCTCACGACCCAACGTGACCAAGCTCGTTGACGGGCTGGAGCGGGGCGGCTTCGTCGAGCGCAGCAGGCACCCGAGCGACGGACGCAAGGTGCGCGCCCAGCTCACGCCGGAGGGCACAAGGCTCGCGCGGGACGCACTGCCCGGGCGGGAACGCCGCATGAGGGACATTTGGGCCGAGCTCACGGACGAGGAGCTCGACACGCTCACGACGCTCCTTCAGCGCACCGGCTAGGTGTACGAACGCTCGGCTGTCCCGACGTAGACCTGGCGGGGACGCGCGATCTTCTGCTCCCGGTCGTTGAGCATCTCGTTCCACTGGGCCAGCCAGCCGGGCGCGCGCCCGATCGCGAACATGACCGTGAACATCTCCTTCGGGATGCCGAGGGCCTCGTAGATGAGCCCCGAATAGAAGTCTACGTTCGGGTAGAGGCGCCGCTTGACGAAGTACTCGTCCTCGAGGGCGATGCGCTCGAGCTCGACGGCGATCTCGAGCTTCGGGTTGACGCCGGTGACCTCGAAGACATCGTCGCACGCCTTCTTGATGATCGTGGCCCGGGGGTCGTAGTTCTTGTAGACCCGGTGGCCGAACCCCATGAGGCGCTCCTCGCCGCCCTTGACGCCCTCGATGAACGAAGGGATGGCGTCGGTCGTCTGGATGCGGTCGAGCATCGCGAGCACAGCCTCGTTGGCGCCGCCGTGCAGCGGTCCGTAGAGGCCACCGATGCCGGCGGCGAGCGACGCATAGGGGTCGGCTTGGCTCGATCCGACCGCGCGGACGGTGCTGGTGGAGCAGTTCTGCTCGTGGTCGGCGTGGAGGATGAGCAGAACATCCACGGCGCGCGCGACGCGGGGGTCGGGCTTGTACGGCGCGTCGCCCTCCTGGAACATCATCGACAGGAAGTTGCCCGCATAGTCGAGGTCCGCCCGCGGCGCGACGACGGGAGCCCCGATGTTGTGGCGGTGCGCCATGGCGCCGATGGTCGGGATCATCCCGATGATGCGCGTGACCTGCTGCTCGCGCACCGTGGGGTCGGAGACGTTCTTGGACTCGGGGAAGAGCGTTCCGAGGGCCGCGACGCTCGACTGAAGGACGGCCATCGGGTGCGCGTCGCGCGGAAAGGCGTCGATGATGCGCCCGATGGCCGCGTCGACGGCCGTGCTCGCCGCGATCTCGCCGGACCACGCGGCGAGCTGGGCCTCGGTCGGGCGCTCTCCGTACATCAGGAGATAGGCGACCTCGACGAACGTGCTGCTCTCGGCCAGCTGCTCGATGGGATAGCCCCGGTACCGCAGAATGCCCGCCTCGCCGTCGAGGAACGTGACCTCGCTTCGGCACGAGGCCGTGTTCATGAATGCGGGGTCATAGGTCATGAGGCCGAAGTCGCTCTCGTCGACCTTGATCTGCCGCAGTTCGGTCGCCCGGATGGTGCCGTCGGTGATCGGGAGCTCGTAGGAGGACCCCGTCCGATTGTCGGTGATCGTGAGGGTCTCGCCGTCCGCGGAGGCCGAAGTATGGTCTGTCGTCATCGCTGTCCTCGCCGGTGTTTCGCACCTGCCGGTGCCCATCGTGCGACCCCGAAGTCTACCCGCCTCGCGTCGTCGTCCGGGGCGGCCGCGCCGGACGACACCCGCGGGCCCGGGCCGCATGGTGTGCGGGTGTCCGCGGCGCCTGCTGGTACCATCGCCTCAGCGCACCGGGCGCCTCCTCCCGCGCCACGCCGAGCGCTCTCCCCCCATCGAAAGGAGCCCTGTGACACAGGGCGAAAACTCGCTTGCCGTTCTCATCGACTACGAGAACATGGCTCGTCCCGGCGTCAAAGGGCGCGGGGACTTCGATATCCATCTGATCCTCAACCGCCTGTCGGACAAGGGCCGCGTCATCGTCAAGCGGGCGTACGCTGACTGGAGTCGCTACCGCGACGCCCGTCACGATCTACAGAGCGCGGGCCTCGGTCTGATCGAGATGCCGTCCGCCCGCGAGGGCGCGAAGAACCGAGCGGACATCCAGCTCGTCGTCGACGCGATGGAGCTGGCCTACAGCCGCTCCCACGTCGACATCTTCGTCGTCGTGAGCGGCGACAGCGACTTCACGCCGCTCGTCGGCAAGCTCCGCGAGCTCGGCAAGCGCGTCATCGGGGTCGGCAACCGGGACTCGGCGAGCGAGCTCCTCATCGCGAACTGCGACGAGTTCATCTTCTACGACTCGGTCGCACGCGACAGGCAGCACGGAGTCGACGTCAAGACGGGTGGGGGTTCGGATCAGCTCCTGCGCGAGAGTCCGGATCAGCTCCTGGGCGAGACCCTCAGCGCACTTTCACGCGAGGGCGTCGACTGGCCGCTGGCCAGCATCGTGAAGGACTCCATGCGCCGCAAGGCGCCGGCCTTCGACCAGAGCGACCACGGTTTCTCGACGTTCTCCAAGCTCTTGGAGGACGCCGCGAAGAGGGGCGTCCTGCAGATCGAGACGGATCCCCGCTCCGGCACCTACCGCGTCGGCATGCCCGACGACGACGCGCCCGACTTCGAGGAGCCGTCCGAGCCGCGCCAGGAGCCGACCGCAGAGGGCGGGCGGCGGCGGCGGCGGCGCGGCCGTCGCGGCGGCGCGGGCGCGAAGGAGTCGGACGCGAAGGAGTCGGACGCGAAGGAGTCGGACGCGAAGGAGTCGGACGCGAAGGAGTCGCCCCCCGAGAGCGACGCCGATGTCTTCGAGATCGTCGTCACCCCAGAGCCCGACGAGGCCGGGGAGGAGGAGCTTCCGCCGATCGACCAGCCGATCTCCTACGAGGACATGATCATGCTGGGCGCCGAGCCGGAGGCGGCCGGGGACACCGCCGAGTTGATGGAGGCAAGCGACGCGGCGAAGGCGTCCGGCGACGAGACGCCGAGTTCCTCGCGCCCGCGCCGGCGCAGGCCGAAGAGCAAGCCGGAGGCGGCTGAGGCGGAGGCCCCCGCCCAAGCCTCCGAGGCGACGCCCGAACCCGGCTCCGGGGACGAGGCCGCGGACCGTGTCGAGGGCGAGGAAGCCCCACGCAAAGGGCGGCGGGTGCGACGACGGGCTCCGGCTGTCGGGCAGGCCGAGCGGGGGGCCGAAGAGGCGGAGACCCCTCCTGCCGAGCCGGAGAGCTCGGCGAAGGAGCCAAGCGCGGTGAGCGACCCGGCGCCCAGCCAGGAGCGCACGGGCAAGCGGGTTCGGCGCACGAAGGCCGCCGAAGCGGCTCCCGAGACCGCGGCGGAGGAGGCCTCCGCCGAGCC
>JAUVQP010000030.1 GCA_030598075.1 Miltoncostaeaceae bacterium
GCGTACGCTTGCGGGCCGACCAGCCACGGGGCGATACGCCCGTTGAGCACCGGGTAGTAGCGGAGGCGGCGCCGCGTGGCGACGCGTCCGGTGCGGTCGTCGATCACCAGCAGGACGCTGCGGTGCTCGAACTGCGCGTAGGGCTCCAGATCGAGCCAGTAGAGCCACGCCCTCCGCCCGATCGGAACGGGGCGAGGCGTCTCGACGCGCCGGGTCGCGTAGCCGACCGACTCGCGGGCACCGATCCGGCGGCCGAGCCCGAAGAGGATCGCGTCGCTCTTGATCTGGCCGGACAGCGCCCTTTGCGCCGCGGCGTCGGCGCGCGCCTTCGTGATGGCCCCCGCGCCGGTCGGGAGCGCGAGGAGCAGGCCGCCCCCCAGCGCGGCGGCCGTCAGCGAAAGGACGGACCGGCGGCCGAGGAAGGGCGGGGGCATCTCAGCTCTGCCGGTAGGCGTCGATGAGAATTTGGGCCACCTCGGGGCGCGTGAACTCCTCGGGGGGCATCTCTCCGTTGCCGAGCATCTCGCGCACCTTGGTGCCGGAGAGGAACACCCGGTCCTCGGGGCCCGCCGGCGACGTCTTGGCGGTGGCCATGCCCCCGGTCACCTTGCACCAGAAGCTGTGCTCGAACTTCATCGGCCGGATGGCGAGCTCGTCCGGACCGAGCCCGTCGAAGATGTGTTGGGCGTCGTAGGTGCCGTAGTAGTCGCCGACGCCGGCGTGATCCCGGCCGACGATGAAGTGCGTGCAGCCGTAGTTCTGCCGCATGATCGCGTGGAGGATCGCCTCGCGGGGCCCCGCGTAGCGCATGGCCGCGGGCAACACGCCCAATACCACGCGGTCGGCCGGGTAATACCCGGCCATCAGCGCGCCGTAGCAGCGCATGCGCACGTCGGCGGGGATGTCGTCGCTCTTGGTCTCGCCGACCAGCGGATGGATGAGCAAGCCGTCGACGCTCTCGAGGGCCACCTTCGTGATGTACTCGTGCGCTCGGTGGATCGGGTTGCGCGTCTGAAACCCGACGACCGTCTTCCATCCGAGCTCGTCGAAGCGCGCCCGGGCGGCGGCGGGATCCAAGCGGTAGCGCGCGGAGGCCTCGTCCAGCCCCATGCGGGCGGCGACGGTGACCGGGCCCGCCAGCGCGGTGGTCGGGTGCGCGTAGAGGCTCGCCACACCCGGGTGGGCCTCGTCGTCCGTACCGAAGACCTTCCGGGCCTCGCGCGCCGGGTCGAGGTCGAAGCGCTCGGCGATCTGGACAACGCCCAGGAAACGCCCATCTGCGTCAACCATCTCGACCTCGTCGACCGATCCGGCGGCGGAGAGCTCCTCCCGAGAGACCCCGAGCGTGATCGGCACCGACCAGGCGAGCCCGTCGGGCAGGCGCATGGTCTCGATGACCGACTCGTAGGCCTCCGAGCCCATAAAGCCGTCGAGCGGCGACAGGGCTCCCACCGCGATCAGGTCGAGGTCGGCCTGCTGGCGCGCCGAGAGCGTGACGCTCGGACGACCCGAGCTCTTGACGTCGACGTCGAGCCGGTCGACCAGCGTGCCGCCGTGGGGCGCGATCGGGCCCGCGTGTGCGGCGCTCATATGCCCGCTCCGTCCACGTTGTCGACGGCGTTCACGTTCAGAAGGGTGTCGGCGCGCAGGCCGAGGCGGAGCGTCTCCAGCGGTATCACCTCGTCGGGAGGAATGTTCCCCAGGTTGACGTTGGGGCCGAACTTTTGGATGAACCAGACCTGCTGCGCCTTCTGCGGCGCCTCGAACAACAGTTGGTTCGGATCGATGGCGTGGACGATCTCGTCGATGAGACCCATCCGGACCTCGCCGTCCCCACGGAAGATACCTGCTGTGCCGCTCTCGCGGGCCTCCGTGATCACCTTCCACGCTCCGGCCCGAAGCTCTGCCTCGATCAGCTCGACCCATCGGTAGGGCGCGATGACGACGTCGAGGTCCTTCGAGCCGACCTCGCTGAGCACGACGAAGTCCTGTGCGAGGGTCTGGATGTACGCCAGCTTGGCCTCGTGCGGCAGCGCGACCGTGCCGTCCGACACCTCGACATGGGTCAGATCGAGCATCGAGACCCAGCGGCGCCACTCGTCGAACTTCTGCTGGGCGATGGCGAGCTCCCAGAGCGTGCCGCCCAGCACCGTCGAGACGCCGGCCGACCGGTAAAGGGCGATCTTCTCGCGAAGCTGCCGACTGATGTAGGAGGTACCCCACCCGAACTTGACGATGTCGATCATCTCGGCGCAGCTGTTGAGCAACCCCTCTACCTGCCCGAGCGTGAGCCCCTTGTCGATGACGTGGGTGAGGCCCACCTGGCGCGGCCGTGGAGGACGCCCCGGAAGCGACAGGAAGTCCGCACCCTCCGGCGAGGGGCCCCGGTCCGGAGCGCCGCTCACGCGGCCACTCTCGCCGCGGCGTCCCCGGCGCGGCGTCCGAACACCACTGTGTCGAGCAACGAGTTGCCCATGAGCCGATTGCTGCCGTGCACTCCCCCGCTGATCTCGCCGGCCGCGAACAGGCCCGGGACGGTCGTCGCGCCGTCGCGATCGATGGCGAGCCCTCCGTTGCGATAGTGCAGGACCGGATACACCAGCACACGCTCCCTGGTGATGTCCACACCCGCCTTCCCGTAGCGCTTGTGCACGTAGGCGAGACGCTCCGCGGTGAAGCCCGCGCCGTGACGGCGGTCGATCGCGGCGGTGTCGAGCCAAACGCCCGTCGCCCCGGTCGGCGCCGCCACGCCCCGCCCTGCGGCGACCACGTCCTCGATCGCTTGGGAGACGACGTCGCGGGGCGCCATCTCGTCCACGAAGCGCTCGCCATCGCGAGCGTGCAGCGTCGCTCCGTAGCTGCGGGTGGTCTCGGGAAGGGCGTAGCCGGCGAGCGCCTCCGGCCAGACCGACCCCGTGGGGTGCTGTTGCCAGCTCTCGATCTCCCGGGCCTCGGCGCCGAGTTCCAGCGCCAGACGGAGCACCTCGGGCGTCGCGTCGGGATGGTTGGTGCTGCCGATGCCCCGGCGATCCGCCTCTCCGCGCAGCCCCCCACCGGCCGCCAGGACAACGGCCGCCGCCTCGACGCTGCGCGTCTCGCCGTTACGCTTGCCCACGAGCGTCGCGCGCCACCCGCGGGCGGTCGGATCGAGGTCGACGAGCCGAGATCGCTCGGCAAGCTCGACGGGCGCGGCGCGCACCGCCGCCCGCAGCGCCGTGACCATCTCCGGACCGGTGCGCTCTCCGGCTTGGAGGAGGCGCTTTCGGCTCGCGCCCCCGCAGGGGAGGAGGCGCAGCCGCTCGCCATCGCGGCTGAACCGGACGCCGATCTCAGAGAGCCAGCCAATCGCGCCGGGACCACCCTCGGTCAGAGCGCGCACCAGCTCGGGCCGCGCGTCCATGTGGCCCGCCGCGAGCGTGTCCTCGTAGTGCGACTCAACCGAGTCGTCGTCGCCCACGGCCGCCTGGATCCCGCCCTGTGCGCGCGCGGTGTTCGATGCCCCGAGGGCCGACTTGGTCGCGACAAGCACCCTCGCACCAGCCTCCGACGCGGCGATGGCGGCGCTCATGCCGGCGCCGCCCGACCCCACGACCAGCACGTCACAGGAAGCGGAGTCCGGCACGGAGCGATGCTAGCCGACGGACCCGCGCGACGAGTGGCCCGACGCCCGAGATGCCGGGCGCGCCAAGCGGCTCAGGTCTCTGAGGCCCAGACTCACGGCATGGTCGGCGCGCCGACCTCCCGGCGCGCGAACTCCATGAAGGCCTCGCCCGCGCGGGACGGCGTGCGGCGGGCGGCCCGCACCACGCAGAAGTCACGCGCCAGACCCTTCCCCGCGAGGGGCACCGCGACGAGCGTGCCGTCGGCCACCTCGCGCTCCACGGCGAGCCGCGAGATCACGGTGATGCCGAAGCCGTCCAGCACGCCGGCCTTGACGGACTGCTGGAGGCCCAGCTCCATCGCGACGGTCACGTCGCGGTCGCGGAGTCCCTCGGCGCGCATGGCGTCGCCGAGCACCGCCCGCACGCCGGAGCCCTGCTGCTGCATCAGGAGCGGCTCGCCCACGAGATCGCCGAGCGACACGCTCTCGCGCGCCGCGAAGGCGTGGCCCGGCAGCACGATGACCACGAGCTCGTCGCGCAGAAACGGCTCCACCGAAAGGCCACGCAGCGGTCGCGCGGCGCCGACGAAGCCCAGCTCGATCTGGTCCTCGAGCGCGCGCTCGCAGACGGTCTGGCTGTCGAACACGCCCAGGCGGACGTCGACCTCGGGAAACTTGGCGGAGAAAGCTCCGAGGAGCCCCGGCACGATCAGCTCCCCGGGCCCGGTCGAGGCCCCGAGCTCAAGCCGCCCCCCCACCCCCTCGCCCACCTCGACGATGGCGCGGCGCAGCTCGACCTCCGCTTGGAGGATGCGCCCCGCGTAGCGGAACAGGACGTCGCCGGCCTCGGTTGTCCGACCCCGCCGACCGCCTCGGTCGATGAGGCGCTGACCGAAGCGCTCCTCGAGCGACCGGATCTGCGCCGAGACGGCGGGCTGGCTGATCTCGAGCCCCTCGGCAGCCGCGGAGAACGAGCCGCGCTCGACGACGGCCCGGAAGGTCTGCAGATGACGGAGGTCCATGCGCCGCCCTGCCTAGCCAGCGCTCGGCGTGATGCGCTCGCCGGCGCCGCCCGGCATCGCAGCGTGGATCGCGTACAGCTCGTCGCTGTATGGCGCCGCGCCGATCGACGCGGAGGCGCCCCCGTCCACCATGATCACCTGACCGGTCATGTAGCTGCCCGCGTCGGACACCAGCAGCAGCAACGGGCCCACCAGCTCCTCCGGCTCGCCCAGGCGCCTCATCGCCGCCTGGTCCTCGCAGCGCTCGCGCCACGCGGGCAGCTCCAGGATCCTCTCGGTCATCTCCGACGGGAACCAGCCGGGCGCCAGCGCGTTCACGCGCACCCCGCGGTCGGCCCACTGGACCGCAAGATGGCGCGTGAGGTTGATGATGGCCGCCTTGGACGCGGAGTAGGCCGCCGGCGTGTTGATGGCGCCGGCCACGCCAGCGACGGAGCCCAGCGTGACGATCGATCCGCCGCCAGCCGCCAGCATGTGCCGCGCGGCGGCCTGACAGGTGAAGAAGGTGCCGGCGATGTTGACCTGGATCGACTCGGTGAAGGTCTCCGGGGGCATTCGCTCAGGCATCGCGCCGCCCTCGGCGACCACCCCGGCGTTGGCGACGACGATGTCGAGCCCGCCGAAGCGCTCGACCGCCGCGGCGACGGCTGCGTCGGTCGAGCCCGGGTCGGTGACGTCACAGGGAACCGGCTCCGCCTGACCCCCGGCGGAGCGAATCGATTCGGCCACCTCTTTCAGACGATCCTCCCGGCGCGCCGCGAGCACGACGTTGGCGCCTGCCTCCGCGAGGGCCCCAGCGAAGGTGACCCCGAGGCCCGACGACGCTCCGGTGACCAGGGCGGTCTTGCCGGTCAGATCAAAGAGCTGGGAGGGCGCGGTCATCGAGACTCCTCAGGTTCGGCTTTAGGGGGCACCGGAACCACGCCGGTGCGAGAGCACGCGCGACAAACCTCGCTGATACCCAGCTTGACGCGCTCCGGGTTGCGGATCCAGATCGCTGAGATGATGCCTCCGACCAGCGCCAGCGCGGCAGCCGCGACGACGGAGAGCCGGAAAGCCGACACGGACGCGTCGTGCACGACGATCTGGACCGCGTCCGCGACAGGCGCGGATAGCCCGGCGGTATCGGGCTCGGCCAGCGGACGGTCACGGGCCTCCGCGACCGCGGCAGAGAAGCCCGAGGCCGACCCGTTCTGGACGTCGATCGCGCCCACGTCCACCGACGCTCCCGCTGCGATGTCCGGCGGCGCCGAATGATCGAGTTCCCTCTCGAAGCGGAACGCGAGCAAGGTGCCGAGCACGGCGATGCCCAAGAGTCCGCCAACCCGCGACAGCATGTTGTTGATGCCGGAGGCGACCCCCGCGTGGCTCGCCTCGACGGACCCCATCACCGTCGTGGTGAGGGGCGCCACGGTCAGGGACAGCCCGAGCCCGAAGATGAGGAGCCCCGGCAGGAGGTCGGTCAGGTAGTTGGTGTTCTCGTCGAGGCGCGCGAGGAGCAGCAGGCCGGCGGCGGCGATGGCCGGCCCGCCGGCCATGAACCACCGCGGGCCGTACCGGTCGCCCCAGCGCCCGGCCCGGGGGCTCACCACGAGCATGACGAGGGTGATCGGCAGCAGCACGAAGCCCGCCTCGAGGGCGGAGTAGCCGGCCGTGCCGATCAGAAAGATCGGGACGAAGAAGAACGCTCCCGACAGCGCCGCGTAGACCGCCAACGTCGCCGCGTTGGCGGCGGCGAAGTTCCCCTGCCGGAAGTAGCCGAGCGGCATCAGCGGATGGCCGCTTCGGGCCTCCGCGACGAGGAAGGCGACGAGTCCGGCAACTCCGAGCGCGAGCGCACCGAGCACCAGTGAGTCGCCCCAGCCATCGGCCGGCGAGGCGATGAGCGCGTAGGTCACCCCGCCGAGGCCCACAGCGGCGAGGATGACGCCCGGCACGTCGAGCCCGCGCTGGGCCGTGGGGTCGCGGCTCTCGGCCACGTAGCGCACGGTGAGCGCGACGGTCGCGAGGATGACCGGAACGTTGATGAAGAACACCCACCGCCAACTGAGCCCGTCGACCAGCGCGCCGCCCACGATGGGGCCCAGCGCGCCGGTCAAACCGGACCAGGCCGCCCACTGGCCGATGGCCTGGCCACGCTCGTCGGGGTCGAAGGCCGCGCTGATGAGCGAGAGTGTTCCGGGAACGAGCAGCGCCCCGGCAGCCCCCTGAAGCGCTCTGAAGGCGATCAGCAACTCGACGTTGGGCGCCAGGCCGCACAGCAGGGACGTGACCCCGAACCCGATCAGCCCGATCGTGAAGACCCGCCGGCGTCCGTAGAGATCGCCCAGCGAGCCCCCCACGAGCAGGAGCGCCGCAAGGGCGAGGAGGTACGAGTTGGCGATCCACTGCTGATCTGCCAGCGTCGCGTTGAGATCCTCTTCGATCGCCGGCAGAGCCACCCCGACCGCGGTGCCGTCGATGATGACGACGGACAGCCCGAGGATCGCCACGATCAGCGTGAGGAGCTTCCTCGTCCGAACGGTGACCGCCATGCGACCCTCGCTCTCGCCCCGGCCCGGCTAGTGCCGTGTCAGGAAACCCTTGCCCCGTTCTTCCTCGCTGCAAACCATCGCGGATGCGGTGTCCTCGGTCATCGCCATGGGCTCAACCATCGCGATGACGCTGCGTCCTTGCCCCGCGGGGTTTTCGCGGCCAGAACACGCCATGGTTCCCTGACACGGCACTAGTCCGGCGGTGCCGCGTACTCGACGTCGTCATGGTAGACGTCGTACGCGGCCGAGTACTCCATCACGCGCGCCACCTCGCCGACGAACGCGTCATCGTGGCCGGCTCTCCGGAGCAGATGGAACCCCATCTCCATGCCCGACGTGATGCCTCCCGCCGAGACGATCCGCCCGGCGTCCACGACCCGAGCGCGGCTGATGCGGCACCGGGGGCGATGTCGGCCAGCCGATCGAGCGGCACCCTCCCAGTGGGCCCGGACTCCAGCCGGTCGGGCTCCTTTCGGTTGGTGGCGGTCACTCCGTCGAGCAGGCCCATGACCCCGTAGATCCACGAGCCGGTGCAGACGCTCGCGAGCAGTGTCGACTCCGGCTGGGAGCGCACGAACTCCTGCAGCCGGCGGTTGTGCATCTCCTGACGCGTCCCGAAGCCGCCCGGGATCAGGAACGCATCCATGGCGGGCTCGTCGGAAAACGAGTAGTTGGGCATCACCGTGAAGCCGGGCTGTGCCTGGACGGGGCGCATGGCGTCGGCGACGAGGAAAGCGTCGAGCTCGGGATCGAAGCGGCGGGCGACGGAGAACACGCCGTGGGGCGCGGCGAAGTCGACGATCTCGGCGTCCTTGAAGACGTAGAGGCCGAGCCGGAAGCCCTTGATTGCCTGCCCGCTCATGCATCCTCCCGACCGAGTACCGACGACCTCGGCCGGGGCGCGCCGGCGCGGCCAACCGAGGCCCGGGAGGCTACGCCCCCGAGGACCCCCGCGAGGCTAGCGGTGGGGTGGCGGCTGCGCCCGCAGCGGGCGAGTCGAGAAGTGGTGCCATCCGGCGTCGCACCAGTAGATGAGGCAGCCGGCCTCGGCGTGACGGGCCACGCAGGCGCACTCGCCACCGTGCTCGGGACAGGGCCGCCCGACGCTGGACAGCAGGCCGCGCGCCCGGATCTCGACCGCGCCCCCGGGCAGGGCGCCGCCTGGAAGAAGTGTTGTTGTGGGCGTCATGACGGGCGCGTCTCCTCGATGCGATCGCTCTCGTGATGAGCTTCGCCCTCCGAGCCAGCGACCCTGCCAGAACGAAGCGTGGACCACAACGCCTGCGCGACGGCCTCGGGACGTCCGACAGCGACCCGCCGGGACAACTCGTCCAGTCCTCGCTGGAGTTCGTCCGGGTCGAGGGGCTGCCGCGTCGCGCGCATCACGCGCCCGTAGCGCGTCGCCCGGACCTCCTCGTCGACGTTGAAGAGCTCCTCGTGGAGCTTCTCGCCGGGGCGGATCCCCACGATCTCCACGGCGATCTCGTCGCCGGGGATCTTGCCCGACAGCTCGATCATCTTGCGTGCCAGATCGAGGATCCGCACCGGCTCGCCCATGTCGAGCACGAAGATGTCACCGCCCTCCGCGATCCCTGTGGCCTCGATCACCAGCTGGACCGCCTCCGGGATGGTCATGAAGAAGCGCGTCATGTCGGGGTGGGTGACGGTCACCGGACCGCCCTCGGCGATCTGACGGCGGAAGATGGGGAGCACCGATCCCGAGCTGCCCAGGACGTTGCCGAACCGCACCGCCGCGAACCGGGTGTCGGAGTCCCGGCCGTGCGCCTCGATGATCCGCTCCGCCAGCGCCTTGGTCGCGCCCATGACGGTCTTGGGCTCGACGGCCTTGTCGGTGGAGATGAGGCATACCCGGCTCGCCCCGTTCCGCTCGGCGACGCCGGCAAGCACCGACGTGGCGAGCGCGTTGTTGGCGACGGCCTGCACCGGGTTCTGCTCCATCATCGGAACGTGCTTGTAGGCCGCCGCGTGGAACACGATGTCGGGTCGGTGCGCGGCGAACACGGTCTCCATGAGCGCGGTGTCCCGACAGTCGCCGATGATCGGCAAAAGGTTCCCGTGGCCGCGCTCGCGCAGCTCGAGATCGATCTCGAAGAGGTTGTTCTCGCCGTGGTCGAGCATGATCAGCGACCGGGCGCCCACGGCCGCGACCTGGCGGCAGAGCTCCCTCCCGATGGACCCGCCGGCTCCTGTGACCAGGACCGCGCGCCCGTTGAGGTAGCGCGACACCCGGGCGAAGTCGATCTCGATCGGGGCGCGGCCGAGCACGTCCTCGACGCGGACCTCACGAATCTTGCCCACCGTGACACCGCCAGAGATCAGCTCCGGCAGCCCGGGAAGCGTGGTGCAGGGCACGCCCGCGGCGCGGCACGCCTCCACGATCTCCTGGCGCACCGGCCCCCGGGCACTCGGCATGGCGATGACGACCTCGTCGAGCGTCAGCTCGCGGAGGATCCGCGGCAGGTCGGCGCGCGATCCTCTCACCCGTGTGCCCTGCACGCGAAGACGCCGCTTTCGGGGGTCGTCGTCGATCAGGCCGACCGGCGAGTAGCCCAGCGACCGGTTGCGCTTCATCTCGCGAAGCAGGGCGTTGCCCGCGTCTCCGGCACCACAGATGAGCACCTCGCGGCCGGGGCGCATGAGCTGCGATCGGGGCGGGCGCTCGATGACGCTGCGAACCACGAACCGGGCGCCCCCCACCAGCGTGAGGGTGAGAAAGACGTCGATGAGCAGGACCCCGCGGGGAACGGCGGCCACGTGGTCGGGTCGCCACTGCGAGAGGAGCGCGGTGACCACAAGACTCGACGCGACGACCGCCAGCACGATCACCTGGAGGTCTCGGACGCTCGTGAAGCGCCACCACTTGGTGTAGAAGCGCGCCGCGACGAAGACGGCCAGCTTGAGCCCGACGACGATCAGGATCGTCGCGGTCAGCGTCTTCTCGAACCGCCCCGGCACCGCGCCGTCAAAGCGGGCCTGGTAGGCGAGCCAGTACGACAACGCGACGAGCACGGCATCCACCCCCGCCTGACCCAGGCGGTGGGCGACCGAGCGCCACGTCGGGATGATCGACGCGCGGGTCATTGCCCGGGCACTCTAGTACCGCAGCCGACGATGAGTTCGATGAGGTGGTCGGGATCGCGAAACGACGGCGGGGCACCGCGCTCCCGTCGCCGGAGCGAGAGCTCGCCGGGCGCGGTCAGTCGCGTCAGCCGGCCATCGGCGATGAGGCTGCGGTCGACGGCGCCGAGGCGGCCCGCGAACGGCGTGTAGGCGGGAACCCCGAGGACGGCCGCCTCGCGGTTCATGGTGCCGCCCGCGCTCACCACGAGGTCCGCCGCCGCGACCAGGCTCGGCCCGTCGACCGGCCGCTCGGGGACGATGACGGGGCGGCCCCGCAGAGCCTCTCGCTGGGCGCCGGTGCGAGGAAGCACCACCGTCTGGACGCGACCGCGCCGGTCGACCAGGTGGTCGAGGGTGGCGCTGAACAGATCCGTGGAGAGCCCTCGGTGATACAGCGTCACCTCGGGCGGCGGCCGCAGCACCGCGATCGCGCGGGCGGGGTCGAGCGCGAGCTCCTGGCACACGGACCCGGGATCGAGCTCGTGGTCCGCGAGGTAGTACTCCTCCTTCAGGCCGCGATAGCGAACGAGCTTCGGCGGCCGCATGCCGAAGCGGGCCAGCGCGCGCTCGGGAATGGCCGCCGGTACGAGCACGCGCCGCGCGAGGCGCCCGTTCAGGTGGTGCATCGCCGCCGCATGCTCGTAGTCGAACATCGTGACCTGCGGGATGCCCGCCAGACGGGCGGCGGGCGGCTGATCGGTGCTGCCGTGCGCAACCGCGAGGTCGAAGCGCTGCCGCCGGGCGAACCGCGCCAGCGAGGCGGTGCGCGCCGCCATGGCCGCGGTCTTCCGAACCCGTCCGGCGCCCCCGTGCGCCCCCACGACCCGGTGCTCGATCTCGAAGCGGGCGAGCATGCCGAGCGTCTGGGCGTAGGCGCGGGCGGTCACGACGACCTCGTCCCCACGCGCGCGCAGCCGTGCGATCAGCGGGCGGAAGATGACCGCGTGCGGCGAGTTCGTGATGTCAATCCAGATGCGCGCGGGCGCCCTCCCAGCGTTGTCTATAGGGCCTTCAAGGCAACTCGGACGCC
>JAUVQP010000110.1 GCA_030598075.1 Miltoncostaeaceae bacterium
GGTCCGCCCTGCTCGGCTTCGCCATCGCCTTCCTGGTGGCCTCACGGGCCGGGATGCCGATGGTTGACGCCGCCATCCGCGGGCTCATCGGCGCCGTCATCTTCTCGGTGGTCGGATGGTGGTGTGGCCTGCTCGTCATCCAGGCCCTGATGCGCTCGGCGGTGCACCTGCGGACGGTGCGAGCGGAAGAGCGGGACCGCCGGGCCCGCGAGGTGGAGGCCGAGCCGGCGGCCGCGGCGACCTCCTCCGCCGGCGTGGAAGCGCCCGCAGCCCCGACCGTGGCGCCCGAGGGCGACGCGTGAGCAAAGGTCACAGCGGCGGGGTGGCGGGGTGGCGGGGTGCGTCCGCCGATGATCCCTCCGTCGCGCGCGCCTTGTATCGGTCGCCGTCCGGAGGTCGGTGGCGCCTCGATGGGCGAGCGTCTCCGCGCCGAGAGCGTTCGTCCGGATCGTGGCGGGTCAACTCGGACGCGGTGGCAAGCAGGCGAGAGCGACGGGGGCGGCGTCCGTGGAACGGCTAGGCCCCGTGGGCCCGGCGCCCCCTCCCGCCGCGCCCGCCGCGGGCCCTCAACCTCACCCGCGCGAGGGCTCCGGGCCGGCGCTCCGGACGGACGATCCCTCCGAGGCGACGGCGAGGCGCGCTCCTCCGGCCGAGCCGTCGGAGGGTCTCGGCCGGCTGGTCGATGTTCGCGCGTGACAACATTGTGATGACGAGCGGTGCTGCGGCCGATAGGAGTGGCGTCGGCGGTCGGCTCCACGACCGCCGGATCGGGGCACTACAATCCCCACCAGGTCGGTCGGAGAGCGCGTGGAGGCATCGGTGAGGCGGAGATGCGCGGTAGGGCTCGTCGCCGCCGCCGGGCTTCTCTCGCCCGCGGTCGCGTTCGGGCAGGGGGACGGGCCCGTCGCCCCTCCGGTCGGGATCATCGCCGAGGGAGTCTCCATCGACGGCGTTGCCGTCGGAGGACTGACCCGGCAGCGGGCGGTTGCGAAGGTCCTTCGGAAGCGTGTCGCGCCGCGGCGGCGGGTTCTGCCGCTGCAGTTCGGGTCGCGTCGCTTCCGGCTCGACCCCGTGGCGGTGGGCTACAAGGCGGACGTTCGGTACGCGGTCCGCTCCGCGTACACGTTTGGCCACAGCCAGCCGCTTCGCGCCTCGATGGACGTCCCGCTTCGTCACTCGATCAACCAGGCGCGGTTGCGCGCCGTCCTCCGCGCCAAGGGCGCGCGTCTCGAGGTCGACCCGGTCGACGCGGCGATCTCCTTCTCCGGCTCCACGCCGGCCGTCCGCAAGGCGCGCTTCGGCGCGCGCCTCAAGCTCCGGGCCGCACAGCGCATCGTGGCCAGGGCGATCGTGTCCCGCAACAAGAACATCTACAAGCTGCCGTCCGAGCGTGTTCGGCCGGCGCGCACCACGCACCCGCCCGCGATTCTCATCGAGCGCGGGCGCTTCCGTCTCACCCTCTTCAAGGCCGGCCAGCGACGGAGTTTCACCGTCGCCGTGGGCCAGCCCGCCTACCCGACGCCGGTCGGCAACTTCCGGATCATTCTCAAGCAGCGCAATCCCACCTGGTTCCCGCCGGACTCGCCGTGGGCCGCCGGGATCGGCCCGGTTGCTCCCGGGCCGGCCAACCCTCTCGGCACGCGGTGGATGGGCACCAGCGCCACGGCGATCGGCATCCACGGAACGCCGACGCCGAGCTCGCTCGGCACGCGGGCCTCACACGGTTGCATCCGCATGAGCATTCCGGAGGCCGAGTGGCTCTACGACCAGATCGACTACGGCACGTCCGTCGTCATTCGGTAGGAGCCCCGGCCAGGGACGCGCGGAGGCGCCCGGCCACCGCCGGCGGCAGGAGCGCTCGTACCCTCGTGCCCTCCGGGGTCGCCTCCTGCTCCACGCCGCCGCCGGCGTCGTAGACGTCGGCCAAGAGGGCACCCCTGTCGTACGGGATGACGATGTCCACGGGGACGAGCCGTCCTCGCGCGAGCTCCGCGAGGCGGCGAGCCAGCGCGGGAAGGCCCTCCTCGGTCTTGGCCGACACCGCGAGGGCGCCGGGCTCCCGGTGGGCAAGGGCGATCCGAGCGTCGGCATCGAGGGTGTCGAGCTTGTTCAGGACCATCACCCGCGGTACCTCGGCGGCGTCGATCTCGTCGAGGACGGACTCGGCTGCGGCGACCCGTTCGCGGCGGACGACTTCTCGCTCGCTGGCGTCGACCACGTGCAGAATCAGGTCGGCATCCCGCACCTCGGCGAGGGTCGCCGAGAAGGCCGCCACCAGCTCGTGGGGAAGATCCCTCACGAAGCCGACGGTGTCCGAGATCAGAACCCGGTGACCGAGGGGGTCGATGGCGCGGGTCGTGGGGTCGAGCGTTTGAAAGAGCGCGTCGCTCACGTCGACGCGGGCGCCGGAGAGTGCGTTCATCAGGCTCGATTTGCCGGCGTTCGTGTAACCGGCGAGCGCCACGCGCGGCACGTCCGACGCCGACCGCCGGCTTCGCATGACCCCGCGGGATCGGTCCGAGTCGCGCAGGCGCCGGCGCAAGACGCCCATGCGTTGACGGATCAGGCGTCGGTCGGACTCGAGCTGGGTCTCACCCGGGCCTCGCGTGCCGACGCCGCCACCCAGCCGTTCGAGGTGCTGCCAAAGGCCTTCCTGGCGCGCGTAGGAGTAGTCGAGCTGCGCGAGCTCCACCTGCAGCTTGCCCTCCGCGCTGGTGGCGTGCTGGGCGAAGATGTCGAGGATGATCGCCGTCCGATCGACGACCCGAGTCTTGAGACGGTCTTCGAGAGCCCGCTGCTGGCCCGGCATCAGCTCCGTTTCGCACGCCACGACGTCGGGTCGTACGGCCGCGACCAGCTCGGCAAGCTCGGCCAGCCGGCCCTTGCCCAGAAAGGTACGGGGGTCGGGACGATCTCTGCGCTGCACGACGACGTCCTCAACCCGAGCCCCGGCCGTGCGAAGGAGCTCGCGGAACTCCGCGATGCGCGCGTCCTCGTCATCGCCCGGGCGCAGGCAGGCGACGACGATGGCGCGTTCGCGTCCCCGATGGTGCTCCCGTGCCTCCCAATCCGCGTTGACCTCGCGGAACGCCGACCCACGGTAGGTGCGCTGCAGCTCCGGCACGGCACCAAGTATGAAGCACGCTACGTTCGTTCGGCCGCGTCCCCCTCCGCGACGAGGCGCAGCCGACGGAGCGACCGGATGACCACGTCCTCGCCCACGGGGCCCCAGGAACGCACGAACAGCGAGTTCGGGCCCACCGCCAGGGCGAGCGCACGAGTTGGCGTCGAGCCATCCCGGACCCGGGCGCCGCGGGCGCCCGGGGCGTCGCCGGGCGTCCACGCTGAGGCGCCCGGGAGGGCGAGCAGCCGTTCGGCCGCCTGGGCGCCGACCGAGACGGCGGTGACGTGGGACGGCCACACGCTCGTGGCGACCACCAGCCGCGCGCCGTCCGCACCCTCCCACACGCGCACCGCGGCAGCCGCGGCGCCCCGGCTGGCGAGGCGGCTCGCCACGGCGCTGTCCGGCCTTCCCACGAGCGCCTCGGCAAGAGCCTCGGCGCCGACGGGGCGCGCCGGCTGGGTCTCGGTGAGACCAGCGGCGGTCGGGAGCACCCGCGCCAGCGCCACGGGGTCCTTGGGCTCGCCGCGCTCATCGACAGGGCTGTCCGGCCCGCAGGCGGACACGACCAGCGCGAGGACGCTCAGCAGCGCCACGACGAGAGTCGATCGCCGAATCACCGCCCCCAGGGTAGCCGCCTCGCGGCCGCCGAGACCCCGGCGCCGACGCCGTTCGAGGAGGGCGGCGTCAACGTGTCCGGCACCCAAGTCGGCACGGGTGGAACTCCGACGAACGCACCGGGAGGTTCGAGGACTCGCCGGGCGAAAGCGGCTAACGTTTGGCGCAGGTCGAACGAGAAGGGTGAGAGCATGGGGATCCAGGACGAAGTCCGAAGACTCGTCAACACGGAGTCGGCCCGTCACAAGCGCCTCGTCGAGTACGTCGTGCGGCAGGTGAGCTCCGGCCGGTCGCTGTCGGACGTTCTGGAGGATCCCTACGTCACGAACCGGATCAACGACGTCGAGCGGCGCGCGCTGCTGGAGGAGCCCGAGATCGTCGAGGCCGTGAGCGACGACGTGCTCACCGAGATGCGCGCGCGTATCGAGTCGATCGCGGGCGGGTAGCCGCTCCGACGGCGCGGGTCGGGGGTCTGTGTGGGGTTCTTCGAGCGGAACGAAGTCATCATCCTGTTCGCGCAGGGGCTTGCGTTCTTCGCTCTGGGTTTCGCCGTCTGGCTCCATCGCCGACGGGCGACGCGGCTCCGGCTGACCTCGTCGCTCATCTGGCTGGCGGCCTTCGCCGTCTGCGAGGCCCTCGCCGTCTGGGGCTTCGTCTTCGTCCCCATTCAGCAGGACTACCTCTCGGCCGGCCTCATCGAGTGGCTCGTCGTTCTCCGCGCCGTGCTCCAGACGGTGGCGTTCCTCTTCCTGGTGCAGTTCGGGCTGCGCTTGGTCGACATTTCCTCGGTGCGTCGTCGGGCGCTCACCGGGCTGTCGATCGGCGCGTGGTTGACGATCCTCGCCACCTTCACCGCGCTCGGCCGGGCGTACGGCTGGTCCGCGGAGGAGTGGGCGCAGTCCGTGTCCGCGGCGTCGCGTTACCTCCTTCTCGTGCCTGGGGCGGTGCTTTCCGCCGCTGGTCTTTGGCGCCAGCGCTCGGTTCTCGCCGCCGCCGGCATGCCCGGAATCCGGCCCTTCGCAGCGGTGGCGGCCGTCGTGCTCGGCATCTACGCGTTGATTGGCGGGCTCGTGGTCGAGCCCGCGCCGTGGGCGCCGCCTTTTCTGAACGAGGACGACTGGCTCGCGGCGACGGGCTTCCAGATCCAGGCCCTGCGCGGCCTGGCGGGTCTCGCGCTGGCCGCCGCCGCGGTCAAGCTGCTCGAGATCTTCGAGGTCGAGGACGGCCAGCGCCTCGAGGCGCTCGACCGCGCCCGCGCCGTCGCCGAGGAGCGCTCGCGATTCAGCCGCGATCTTCACGACGGGACGATCCAATCCATCTACGCCGCCGGGCTCAATCTGGAGGCCGTCGCGCTGCGCACCCGCGATGACGGGCTGCGCCGGGACGTGCGCGGCATCGTCGCCCAGCTGAACAGCGTCACCGACGGGATCCGCGACTACATCCGGGACCTCACCCGCACACCGGACACCGTCGAGGGGATCTCGGCCAGCCTGGAGGAGTTGTGCGCGCGCTTCGCCTCGGACTCCGAGGTCGCGGTGCTATTTCGGTCGCGTGGGTCGACGGCCGCCGGCCTGCTGCCGGAGGACGCCGGCCGGCA
>JAUVQP010000128.1 GCA_030598075.1 Miltoncostaeaceae bacterium
ATCCGCCACCACGCGGTGGTCCGGGCTCACGTGGGTCGCGACGCCCGGGCGCGTTCCGTCATGCTCACGCTCGGCGGCGACATCGTGCGCGTGGAGCCCGCCATGGTCTGCGCGGGGCCGGGCTGCGAGGCGCGTGCCCTCGGCCTCTACTTCGCCGACGGCGAGCAGCACTTCGAGCATCGGGTGATCGCCCGCCACGAGGCGCCGCAGACCTACTCCAACCTGCTCTACAAGGGTGCGCTCAAGGACTCCGCCCAGACGGTGTTCTTCGGCAACCTGGTCGTGCCGCCCGGTGCGCCCGGGACCGACGCCTACCAAACCAACCGCAACCTGGTCCTCAACGAAGGCGCCCGAGCGGACACCATTCCCTTCCTCGAGATCGAGACCGCCGACGTCAGGTGCTCGCACGCGGGAGCGGTGGGTCGGGTGGATGACGAGCACCTCTTCTACCTCGAGTCGCGGGGCATCCCCTCCACCATCGCCAAGCGGCTGGTGGTCATGGGCTTCTTTCAGGAGGTCATCGAGGAGGTGTCGCTGCCCGAGCTGCGCGACGAGGTCGAGGCCGCGGTCCGGGCGAAGCTCGGATAGCCATGATCGACGTGGCCGGATACAACGAGGTGAGACGCGGCGAGACGCTCGGGGTGGACGTTCAGGGGGCGCCCGTCGCGCTCGTGAACGTCGACGGTACGATCTACGCGATCCACGACACCTGCACCCACGCCCGCGAGTCGCTCAGCGGCGGCTGGGTCGAGGAGGACCGCATCGAGTGTCCGCGCCACGGCGCGTTCTTCTCCGTGGTGACCGGCGAGGCGCTGACGCCTCCCGCGTCGCAGCCCCTCCCCACCTTCGCCGTCGAGGTCCGCGGCGGCCGCGTACTCGTCGATCCCCAGCCGAGCCATCCCCATCCCCTTCCCGAAAAATGACCAACCCGGAGCGCTAGTGGCAGATCCCATCCTTCAGATCAGCGGACTCGAGGTCGCCGTCGAGGACACCCCCATCCTGCGCGGCGTCGACCTCAGCGTGCCTCAGGGCGAGATCCACGCCCTGATGGGCCCCAACGGCTCCGGGAAGAGCACGCTGGCCTACGCCCTGTCCGGGCATCCGCGCTACGAGATCACCGGCGGCACGGCGATCTTCGACGGCATGGACCTCGCCGAGATGGGGGCGGACGAGCGGGCGCAGGCCGGCCTGTTCCTGGCCATGCAGTACCCGGTCGAGGTGCCCGGCGTCTCGGTCATGAACTTCCTCCGGTCCGCGCTCGAGGCGGTCAAGGGCGAGGAGATGGGCCCGCGCGAGTTCGTCAAGCTGTTCGACGAGAAGAGCAGGCTGCTGGGCTTCGATCGCAGCTTCGCCGACCGCTACTTGAACGAAGGCTTCTCGGGCGGCGAGAAGAAACGGCACGAGATCCTCCAGATGGCCATGCTCGAGCCACGTTTCGCCGTGCTCGACGAGACCGACTCGGGGCTCGACGTGGACGCGCTCAAGGTCGTGGCCGAAGGGGTCAACCACCTGGCGGGACCGGACCTCGGTGTGCTCCTCATCACCCACTACACGCGCGTGCTTCGATACATCGAGCCCGACGTGGTGCACGTGATGTTCGACGGGCGCATCGCCCAGACCGGCGGGCCCGAACTGGCCGACCACCTCGAGGAGCACGGCTACGCGCAGTTCGGCGCGGCCGAGCCGGCAGCCGCTCCGGGCTCGTAGCATGGGCACCAGCATGTCCCCCACCACCAGCATCGACGCCGCCGCGGTTCGGCGCGACTTCCCGGTGCTCAGCCGCACGGTCCACGGCAAGCCACTGGTCTATCTGGACTCCGCCGCCACGTCGCAGAAGCCGGAGCCGGTGCTGGCGGCGATGGATGCCTACTACCGCGAGACCAACGCCAACGTCCACCGAGGCGTGTACACGATGGCGGCGGAGGCCACCGAGCGCTTCGAGGCCGGACGCACCGCCGTGGCGCGCCTGGTGGGCGCGCCACGCGAGGGAACGATCCTCACCAAGAACGCGAGCGAGGCGATCAACCTCGTTGCGTGGGCGTGGGGCGTTCGCGAGCTGAAGGCCGGCGACGAGATCCTCGTCACGGAGATGGAGCACCACAGCAATATCGTCCCCTGGCAGCTCGTCGCCGAGCTCACGGACGCAGTCGTGCGCTTCGCGCCGGTCACGCCCGACGGCGAGCTTGACCTGGAAGGTCTTCGAGGAATGGTCGGGCCGCGGACGCGAATGGTCGCGCTGGTGCACGTCAGCAACGTGCTCGGGACGATCAACCCCGTGGCCGAGGTGGCGGCGATCGCCCACGAGGCGGGTGCGCTGGTTCTGGCCGACGCGGCACAGAGCGTGCCCCACATGCCCGTCGACTTCGGCGAGCTCGGCGTCGACTTCCTCGCGTTCACGGGCCACAAGATGTTGGGCCCCACGGGCATCGGAGTGCTGGTGGGCCGGCCCGAGATCCTCGGCTCGATGCGTCCCTTCCTCGGCGGCGGCGAGATGATCCGAGACGTTCGCAAAGAGGGATCGTCGTGGAACGACCTGCCCTGGAAGTTCGAGGCGGGCACTCCGCCCATCGCCGAGTCCGTCGGGCTTGGCGCCGCCGTGGAGTACCTCGAGGGCGTGGGCATGGACGCCGTTCGGACGCACGAGCGCGAGATGGCACGTCACCTCGTGGACGCGCTGAGCGAGGTTCCCGACCTCACCATTTACGGCCCCACCGACCCCGACCGCCGCGGCGCGGCGGTCAGCTTCAGCCTGCCGGGCGTCCACCCCCACGACCTCGCGCAGCATCTCGACCAGGACGGCATCGCCGTACGCGCCGGCCACCATTGCGCAAAGCCCCTGATGCGTGTTCTGGGCGTTCCGGCGACGGCCCGAGCGAGCGCGTACCTCTACAATGACGCGCAGGACGTAGAGGCGCTGCTGGCCGCCATCGGCCGGGCGCGCGCCTACTTTTCCTGAGGAGCCGTGGGCGGTCTCGACGATCTCTACCAGGAACTCATCCTGGACCACTACCGTAACCGCCGAAACGCGGGGCAGCTCGACGACCCCACCGTCGCCGTCGATCACAACAACCCGCTGTGCGGCGACGAGATCCACCTCGAGCTCCGGATCGAGGGCGGACGCCTGGCAGGGGTTGCGCACTCCGGCGAGGGCTGCTCCATCTCCCAGAGCTCGGCGTCCATGATGAGCGTGGCCCTGTCGGACCGTACCGAGGACGAGGCCCTCGACCTCGTGGAGCACTTTCGCCGGGTGATGCGCGGCGACGAGGATGCCGATGAGGAGCGCCTCGGCGACGCCGTCGCCCTGGAGGGCGTGGCCAAGTACCCGGTGCGCGTCAAGTGCGCGCTGCTCTCGTGGATGGCCGCCAAGGACGCCATCCTCACCCGCCGTTCCGAAGGAGGTTGAACGTGGCCAGCGATGAGGAGATCCGCACCGCGATGAAGGAGGTGGAGGACCCGGAGCTGGGCATCAACATCGTCGACCTGGGGCTTCTGTACGGCGTCAACCAGGACGATGAGGGCAACGTGGTCCTGGACATGACGCTGACCTCCATGGGGTGTCCGCTCACCGAGCAGATCAAGGGCGACTCGAAGGCCGCGCTGGAGGCGCTGCCGGGCGTGTCGTCCGTCGACGTCAACTGGGTCTGGGAGCCGCCCTGGAGCCCCGACGCGATGACCGAGGAGGGGAAGTTCCTGATGAGGGTCATGGGCTATGGCTGAGCCGGAGGCCCCGGCACGCCCCCTGACGCTGGAAGAGAAGAAGGCGCAGGCCAGAGCGCGCGCGAAAGCCGCCCGGTCGGCCGAGCGGTCGGGCGAGACCTTCGTCACGATGTCGCCGGCGGCCGTCGCCTACGTCCGGCGGGCGGCGACGGAGCAGGGGCGACCGGAGGGAGTCCGTCTGCGCATCCTCGCCGGGGGCTGCGCCGGGCTGGAGTATCGCCTCGACCTCCTCGATCCCGGCGAGACCGCCGCGGCCGGCGACCGCGAGGTTCAAACGGCCGGCGTCACCATGCTCATGGATCTGAAGAGCGCGATCCACGGCACGGGGTCGGTCATCGACTACGAGGATGGCCTCCTGCGGCGGGGTTTCCGCATCAACAACCCGAACGCGACGTCCACCTGCTCGTGCGGTGACAGCTTCGGCGCTTAGAAGCCCTTTCACAATGACGGTCCACGACCGTCTGCTGGCTGCAAACCGTCGCGATGCGGTGTCATCGGTCGGGGCGATGCCCTACGGCAGCACACCCTCCCTGCTTCCTTGCCTCGCTCGGCTTTCGCCGCAGGCCGGCCGCGTCTCATTGTGAAAGAGCTTCTTAGGCCGCGCGCCGGACGGCGGCCACTCGCTCGGTGACCCCCCGCTCGGACGCTCGTCACACCTCGGGGCGCTAGCGCGCCACGTCGGCGAGGCCGTCCGCGTCGTCCGCGTCGCGATCCGTGGCGGGCTCGATGCCGACCAGCACCGCTCCGGCGGCCGGAGCCGGTCCGCTCGCGACGGCCGCCGCTCGGAACGCCAGCGGCAGCGCGCCCCGACGCTGCCAGGCCACGAGGAACGGGTGTGGGTTGATGCTGTCGCCGCCGTCTGGATGAATCTCGATGTGCAGGTGCGGAGGCGTGGTGATGGCGTCGCCCGTGTTCCCCACGAAGCCCAGGACCTCGCCCGTTTGGACCGTCGCTCCGTTCACAGCGCTCGGCGCGTAGGCCGA
>JAUVQP010000074.1 GCA_030598075.1 Miltoncostaeaceae bacterium
CATCATCCGCGAGGGCGACTGCGGCGCCACGGAGGGCATCGACGCGTACATCTTCCGTCACGGCGGCCTCAACAACAGCCTGGTCGGCCGGGTGCTCGTCGGCCCCGTCGTCGATCGCGTCACGGGCAAGGTGCTCTTCGACCCGCGGCCCGACGAGGACGCCGAGGCCGGCGCCGGCGCCGAGAACGGCTCCGACGGGGACGTTCCCACGATCGGCACCACGCGCTCCGCCTACATGCTCACCCGCGACGACGTCCGTACGATCGAGCAGACGTGCGTCAATAAGAACGGATCACCCAACCTCGAGGCGCTCGTCGAGGTGCGCACGCCGCTGAAGTGCCGTACGGACCACGGGCTGTGCGCTGCCTGCTACGGCCTCAGCCCCGCGTCCGGCGAGCTTTGCGAGCCGGGCGACGCCGTCGGCATCGTCGCCGCGCAGTCCATCGGCGAGCCCGGCACGCAGCTCACGATGCGGACGTTCCACACCGGTGGCGTCGCGGGCGCCGACATCACGCACGGCCTGCCGCGCGTGGTCGAGTTGTTCGAGGCGCGCAAGCCCAAGAGGTTGGCGTTGGTCAGCCCCGTCGACGGCTGGCTGCGCATCGAGAGTGACGAGAGCCGCGTCGGCGACGCCACGCTCATCGTCACCGAGCCGGAGCACGTCGTGGTTGACGACGCGGGCACCGGTGCCACACGCGCGCCTGTGCGCGAGCACACCCTTTCCCCCCGTCAAAAGCGCACCCAGATCCTGGTCGACGACGGGCAGTGGGTCGAGGCGGGTGACATGCTCACCACCGGCTCCGCCTTTCCGTCGGACATCCTGGCCGCCGAGGCGGGCATCGCTTTCGGTGTCGAGGGCGAGATCACCGTGGTCAAAAAGACCGCCGACGGTTGGCTGAGGGTCACCGTGCAGGGTGAGGACGGGCCGTCCGAACGCCTGCTGCGGCTGCCCGCGGGCGCTCCGCGTTCGGTCATCGAGGTCGGCGTGCGAGTCTCGCCCGGGCGGCCTCTTCGCGCAGAGGGAGCTCGGCGTGAGCGCTCGACCAAGACCGAGACCTACCTCGTCCGCGAGGTGCAGGACGTCTACCGGTCTCAGGGAGTCGACATCAACGACAAGCACATCGAGGTCATCGTTCGGCAGATGCTCCGCAAGGTGCGTGTCGAGCAGCCCGGCGAGACCCACTTCCTCCCGGGGCAGCTCGTCGACAAGCCCGTGCTCTACCGCGAGAACGCCCGCGCGGCGCTCGATGAGCGCGAGCGGCTGCTTGCGTCGGCCGGGAACGGCGACGGGAACGGCGAGGTCGAGCGCGGGGCCGAGGCGGTTCAGGCCAACTTCGAGCAACTCATCCTCGGCATCACCAAGGCCTCGCTGGCGACCGAGTCGTTCCTGTCGGCGGCGTCATTCCAGGAGACCACGAAGGTGCTCACCGACGCCGCCCTCGAGGGTCGCGTCGATCACCTGCGCGGGCTCAAGGAGAACGTCATCATCGGAAAGATCATCCCGGCGGCGACCGGTCTCAAGCGGTACCGCCAGCTCGAGATCGAGCCGGGCCAGCGCCAAGCGGCCCTCATCGAGTTCGACCTGGACGATCCGTACGGCGAGGGTGGTGACGACGACCAGTTCCTGTCGCTGGTCGAGGGTGGCGAGGGAATGACCTACTCGTTCGGACCCGAGCCAGAGCAGCAGGAGGCCCCCGCCGACGAGTCCTGATGTTTGCGGTGCGACGCCGGGTTGGCGGCCCGCCCGCCACCCCGGCGATCCCGCGGCATGCGCCGGGTCTCCCCGTCGAAGATCGTCTTGACGAGGCTGGTGACAAGAGTTCGCACGGCTACCCGACCGGCGGGCGAGCGAGGATGGTCGCTGCCGCCGCGCCATCCTCGATGCCGTCGAGGAGCCAGCCCCGATCGTCGTCCCGGGCAAAGCTCCAGAGCTGCTCGAAGCGCCGGCGCCGCGACGCTTTCCCCGCGATGACCTTTCCGGTGGAGGTGTCCTCGGTCCAATCCCGGGCGCGCCAGCCGACGTAAGAGACGAAGCGCTCCGCCTCACCGCGCGCGTTGTTCTGGACCTGCACGATCGCCGCTTCCTCGAGCACGACGTCCTCCAAGCGGTTGGCTTCGCCACGGGCCGCGCGCCTCTCGATCTCGCGATCCAGCCGGGCGGCCTGCGCCTCGGTCAGATAGCCCGCGACGCCATCGATGCTTCCCCTCGACCAAGCGTCTTGGACCGGCAGGAACGCGCGCCGCACGTGGGTCTTCAGCTGGCGAACGGCTGCGCTGCCGTCGCCAATCTCGGCGATTTCCGCCTCTCGGTCGACCCGTCGGAGCTTCGCGCGGCGTACGCGGAGGCGCAGCAGCGTCGGGATCATCACGGCGGCGATGACCACGAGGAACAGGAACGCCATCAGCGCGATTCCCCCCGGCCCCAGAGACGGGCCCTCGCCGGATCCGTCGAATCCACCCTGCGCGCGCGCGGCCGCCGGGGCGCCGAGCAGCGTCAGGGCCGAGGTGTGGGTTACCGACTTCAGGGCGATGACACGCCGGCGGTCATCGCGACGATCGTTGCGGCCGCGAGCCAGAGGCCGAGGCTGTCCAAGGGGAGCGCATCACGACGGATACTCGACGGTGGCGCTGCGGCGGTAAAGGGCGGATCGGCCCGCGCCCCGTCACCGGCCGGTCACCGCCCGGCGTCGCGGTCGGGAAACCGCGCGTGCAGGTGGTCGTCGTGGTTGGGCCACCGCACGACGACTCCGGAGGGGCCGTGGAGGTCGAGGCCCGGCCCGATCAGCACGAGCGACGCCCCCTGCGCCACGAGCCGATCGGTGAGGGCCTGGGTCAGTTCGCGGTCGTAGTTCCCTGGGTTCGCGCGTCCCTCGACGGCTGCGCGCCGCGGGAGCCGTATGTCCACGTCGAGCCCGTTCTGGTGCGACTGGTGGCCGACCCCGGGCCCACTGAAGGGGCCGCCCTCCGGAAGCGACAGATCGCCGATGCCCAGCCGCGGCCCACCCGGCTGGGTGGCGTCCCACCAGGCACCCAGGTCGAGCATCTCGCGCACCAGCGCGTCGGTCCCGTAGCGCCGCCACGGGGCGTTCGGGACCACGCCGTGGGCCGGGTCGTACGTGTAAAAGCCGACCCCGCGGGCCGGCAGGCGCACGCCGTCGACCAGCCGGCCGCCGTTCGGCGTACCCAGCGCGATGCTGTCCTTCCAGTCGACGTCCGGCGCGGATTGCTCTGACCGAATCAGTCGTGCCGCCCCTTGGCGGGCGAGGACGACCTGCACGGCCCCCGAGGTCGCCGGGGTGGCGAAGGCGACCGCCGTCCGCTGGCCGTCCAGCGCGGCGAGCGGAACCAGCGCGGCCACGCCCACGAGGATCGCCGCCCATCCCCAGCCCGGGGCGCGCCATCCGCGAGCGGCGGACCACAGACGCTCCGGGCGCGGCGCTCCCACGGACGCGGCGCAGGAGGGACAGCAACAGAGCGCCGCGCGATGTGCCCGTCGGATGGACATCTGGGGCAAGTGGTACCAGGGGCGGCGGGGTCCTCCTGCAATTCCGGTTGCGACCCCACGCTTTCCGAGGCCGGCGCGTCTACGATCGCCGAGTGCTCTGGCTCATCGCGCGACCGAGCCGCCTCGTCGGCCTTCTGGTCCTCGCGGCGCTCGCGGGGGGGGTCTTCTGGCTCTGGCAGCAGGCGCGCTCGAGTACGCCGGCGGGTGAGGCCGGCGCCCTCCGGGACTTCCGTGAGCGTGGAGGAGACGCCGGAGTCCGGGCCCGGGGTCAGCCGAAGCCGGGCCTGTACGCGTACCGGTCGGAAGGCGAGGAGTCCGGGTCCATCGGGCCGGCGTCGCTCACGCGGCGTCTGCCCGACCGGGCGCTCTTCATCGTCACGCTGACGTCGGAGGGCTACATCGAGGAGCTTCGCCTGAGCGAGGAGCACATCGAGACGGTGCACTATGCGACGCCCGCAGGGGCGAGCAAGGCCACTCGGCGCCGCACGCGGTTCTCGGTGCTCGGAATCGGCCGTGACGATCGACGCGACCTCGTGCCGCACCCGCTTGTCATGCCCGCCACCTTCCGCGTGGGACAGACGTGGAGCAACACGTACATGGCGGGTTCCCTCGAGATCACGTCCGAGCATCGGGTGGTGTCCGAGGGCACGGTGCGCGTGGGCGGTCGCCGCGAGCCGGTCTTCGTGGTGCGCGTGGACGGCGTGACGAGCGGCCTCTTCGGGGGCACCCGCGTGGACACGCTGTGGTGGTCGCCGCGGCTGTCGATGCCGATGCGCTGGCGGATCGACATGGATGTCAGCGGAGTGGCCTCGATTCGGACCGCCGTGGAACTCACGCTCGTGGACACGACGCCCGCCGTCTGAGACGGCCACCGGACCTCGTCCAAACCGATGGCGGGGTCGGCTCGCCCGTGCTAGCGTTCCCCGGCCCCCGCCAAGGGGGAGTGTTGTTCTGCGCCAATCGGAGACACGTGCCGACGAGCAATCAGATGGTCCGAAAGGGCCGCCGCAGCAAGCCCCACAAGCAGACCACGCCCGCGTTGCGCGGCGCGCCCCAGAAGCGCGGCGTCTGTACACGTGTCTACACCACCACCCCGAAGAAGCCGAACTCGGCGCTTCGCAAGGTCGCGCGCGTGCGCCTCACCAACGGCTACGAGGTCACGAGCTACATCCCTGGAGAGGGTCACAATCTCCAGGAGCACTCGGTGGTACTCGTGCGCGGCGGACGTGTTAAGGACCTTCCGGGCGTGCGCTACAAGGTCATTCGCGCGGCCCTCGACGCCGCCGGCGTCACCGACCGCCGGAAGGCGCGCAGCAAGTACGGCGCAAAGGCCCCCAAGTGACGGCGGCGTTCTCCGTCGCTCACGTTCCGGCAGTTCACTAGATGCCCCGCAGAGCAGTCATCACGCGGCGGTCGCTCGATCCGGACCCGCTCTACGACAGCACGCTGGTCAGCGAGGTCGTCAACCGGGTCTTGCGCCAGGGCAAGAAATCCGTCGCCGAGGGCGTCGTCTACGGAGCGCTCGACCGCATTCGCGACCGCACGGGACGCGAGCCCGTCGTGGTCATGGAAGAGGCCATCCGCAACGTCACCCCGCTCCTCGAGGTCAAGTCGCGGCGCGTCGGCGGCGCCACCTACCAGGTGCCGATCGAGGTTCCCCCAAGGCGCGGGCGCACTCTCGCCATCCGCTGGATCGTGCTGCAGTCCCGCGAGCGACGCGAGAAGCAGATGAGCGAGCGGCTCGCCAACGAACTGCTCGATGCGTTGGGCTCCCAGGGTGGCGCCTACAAGCGCAAGGACGACCTCTACCGCATGGCTCAGGCCAACAAGGCGTTCGCGCACTACCGCTGGTAAGGGCCGACGGTCGCGCATCCTTCAGGGATGCGGACCCCGGTCGACAAGAAGGACACGCGCCATCTGTACGGCGACAGGCGTCCGAAGCGCAATTTCGAGGAGAGATGAGCGTGGGCACCGCGACGAAGACTCTTCGGAAGGCCGGCCTCGATCGCGTCCGGAACATCGGGATCATGGCCCACATCGATGCCGGCAAGACCACCACAACCGAGCGCATCCTCTACTACACCGGCCGAACGCACCGCATCGGCGAGGTGCACGACGGCGCCGCGACCATGGACTGGATGAGCCAGGAGCAGGAGCGCGGCATTACGATCACGAGCGCCGCCACCACCTGTATGTGGCGCGACCACCGCATCAACATCATCGACACCCCGGGCCACGTGGACTTCACCGTGGAGGTCGAGCGCAGCCTCCGCGTGCTCGACGGGGCCGTCGCCATCTTCGACTCCGTCGCCGGGGTCGAGCCGCAGAGCGAGACGGTCTGGCGCCAAGCCGACCACTACGCCGTTCCGCGCATCGCGTACGTGAACAAGATGGACCGCATCGGCGCCGACTTCGACAAGGCTGTGGCGACCATGAAGGAGCGCTTGGGCGCGAACGCTGTGCCCGTGCAGCTTCCGATCGGGGTGGAGGCCGACTTCGCGGGAATCATCGATCTCGTCGCGATGAAGGCCATCACCTACAAGGACGATCTCGGCACCGACTTCTCGGTCGACGAGATCCCGGACGACCTCGCGCTCGATGCAGAGGCCGCTCGGGAGACGCTCATCGAGACGCTCGCCGACCACGACGACGCGCTTGCCGACCGCTACCTCGAGGGCGAGGCGATCGATCGCGACACCCTGGTCGCGGCCATCCGCAGCACCGTGCTGCGGAACATGGTCACCCCCGTCCTGCTGGGATCCTCGTTCAAGAACAAGGGGGTGCAGCCGCTTCTGGACGCGATCGTCGACTACCTGCCCTCGCCGCTCGATGTGCGCCCCGCCGCGGGCCACGCGCCCGGGGATGACGAGACCGTCGTCACCCGCGAGGCGGACCCCGAGGGGCCCTTCGCCGCGCTGGCGTTCAAGGTGATGAGCGACCCCTACGTCGGCCGCCTCACGTACCTGCGCGTCTACTCCGGATCCATCGAGTCGGGCTCCGGAATCATCAATGCCACGAAGGACCGCAAGGAGCGCGTGGGCCGGCTGCTGATGATGCACGCCAACCACCGCGAGGAGGTCCAGTCCATCTCGGCGGGCGACATCGTCGCGGCCGTCGGCCTCAAATCGACGACCACCGGTGACACGCTCTGCGTTGCCGACGACCCAATCGTCCTCGAGCGCAGGGTGTTCCCGGCGCCGGTCATCGGCCTCGCCATCGAGCCGAGGACCAAGGCCGACCAGGAGAAGCTGTTCCAGGGCCTTGGCCGCCTCTCCGACGAGGACCCCACTTTCCGGGTCCGGACCGACGACGAGACCGGCCAGACCGTCATCAGCGGCATGGGCGAGCTCCACCTGGAGATCATCGTGGACCGCCTTCTGCGCGAGTTCAGCGTCGACGCCAACGTCGGCAAGCCGCAGGTGGCCTACCGTGAGACCATCCGCGCCGCCGTCCAGAAGGTCGAGGGTCGCTTCGTGCGCCAGACTGGGGGCCGCGGCCAGTTCGGTCACGTCTACCTTGACGTGGAGCCGAACGAGAAGGGCGCGGGCTACGAGTTCGAGAGCAAGATCGTGGGTGGGGCCATCCCGCGCGAGTTCGTCCCCGCCGTCGATGAGGGTGTCCGCGAGGCGCTCGAGAGCGGCGTTGTCGCCGGCTATCCGATGGTCGACATCAAGGTCCGTCTGGTCGACGGCTCGTATCACGACGTCGACTCGTCGGAGATCGCCTTCAAGATCGCCGGCTCGATGGCGGTCAAGGAGGCTGTGCGGCGCGGGAAGCCCGTGTTGCTCGAGCCGGTCATGGTCGTGGAGGTCGTGTCGCCCACGCACTACGTGGGAGCGGTCGTCGGCGACCTCACCAGCCGGCGCGGCCGCATCGGGGCACTGGGCTCGCGCGGCAACGACCTCGAGGTCGTGAACGCCGAGGTGCCGCTGGCCGAGATGTTCGGCTACGCCACCGCCGTGCGCTCGCTCACCCAGGGCCGGGCGACCTTCACGATGCAGTTCGGCGCGTACCAC
>JAUVQP010000060.1 GCA_030598075.1 Miltoncostaeaceae bacterium
CCGCGCCGACCCCCGACGGGGTCCCGGTGGCGATGATGTCGCCGGCGGAGAGCGTGAACTGGTCCGAGCAGTACGCGATCAGCTCGGCAACGCCGAAGATCATGTCGGCGGTGGTGCCGTCCTGCCTCAAATCGCCGTTCACCCACGTCCGGATCGAGAGGCTCTGAGGGTCTTCGATCTCGTCGGGCGTCGTGACCCACGGACCCAACGGGGCAAAGGTGTCGCCGCCCTTGGCGCGAACCCACCGCGGCTCACTGCGCTGACGGTCGCGGGCCGAGATGTCGTCGATGATCGCGTAGCCGCCGACGTAGCCAAGCGCGTCCTCGACGGGGACGCGCCGGGCCTCGCGACCGATGACGACGGCCAGCTCGCCCTCGTAGTCCAACTCGTCGGTGAATCCGGGACGGATGACGGGGCCGCCCGGAGCCGTGACCGACGAGGAGAGCTTGACGAAGACATGCGGCTCGCTCGGCGGCTCGGCACCGAGCTCGGCGGCATGCTCCCGATAGTTGTGGCCGATCCCGAGGAGCGTCCCAGGACGAAACGGGGCCAGGATGACGGCGTCATCGAGCTCCACGGGGTCGCCGGACCGCGGAGGCGTGTCCACGAGGGCCGCCAGCAGGTCGGCGCCGGCTCGCGGAAGGAGCCGCCCCTCCTCGACGGTGGCCACCGTGGGGCCGTCCGGCAGCTGGATGCGGCAGAGCCTCATCGGCGGGTATCCTATGCGGCGGTCTTCCCACGAGACCCGAGCCTTCGGACCCGCCCCATCGGGAGCTGTCCCATCACGACCGATCTGCCGGACGCCGACCTCCCCCGCCCGGAGGGCACGGGCCACAAGCCCGTGTTCCTCCGGCTCGTCGATGCGAGCCGCGTCACGCCGAACGTCGTGACGCTCATCGGCTTTCTCGGCGTGTGCGCCTCGGCGGCGCTCGCCATCGATCGGCTCTGGGTGCCCGCGGCGCTCGTCTTCGTCGTCTTCGGGCTGGTCGACTCGCTGGATGGCACGCTTGCGCGCTACCAGGGCACCGAAAGCGAGTTCGGGGCGTTCTGGGACTCCACGCTCGACCGCCTGGCGGAGGGCGTCATCATCGGAGCCATCGGGGTCGTCATGGCTCAGGATGGACGCGAATGGTTCGTGGCGGCCGCGTTCGCGGCGCTCACGGGCTCGTTCATGGTCTCCTACGCGCGAGCGCGCGCCGAGGGTCTCGGCGTCGAGGGGATCTCGGCGGGCCTGATGGGCCGACCCGAGCGGTTGGTACTGATCGGCACCGGGCTGTTTCTCGGATCGGTCGGCGACGTTCTCCCCGTGATCCTCGTCATTCTCGCCGCGGTGAGCCTCATGACCGCCTTTCACCGCGTCTGGCTGGTCTGGTTGGCCACACGGCCATGACCCTCACGGTCGCCCAGATCTCGCCGTATGCGTGGCCCCCGGCCGGCGACGTCGCGGAGGGCGTCGACGCTCTGGCCCACGCGCTCGCCGCGCGCGGTCACCGAGTCACCGTGTTCGCACCGTCGCGCGACCGGGCCGCCGTCGCGCAGGGCAAGGCACGGATCGCTCGGGCCGCGGATGATCCCGACCAGCTGAGCTCGGATCCTGGCTCGCCCCGACTCATCGCCCTCGGGCGCCCCCTGCCGGGAACGGGGCGGGGGCGGCTCGGCGGCCCCGTCGACCTCTCGACGTCCATCGAGGCGGCGCTCTCGCGCGGGCGCTTCGACGTCGTGCACCTGCACGAGCCGCTGGCTCCGAGTCCCGCGCTCGGTCCTCTCTCGCGGGCGAGCGCCATTCGCGCAGTCAGTTTCCACCGCCCCGCGCTGCTCGCAGGCGTGGCGTTTCTGGGCCCGCTGGTGGAACGCGCGCTCGCGCGAGTCGCGGTGCGCACGGTGCCCGACGAGACCGGGCGACGCGCGTTGGCCGACGTCCTCCCGGGCGAGTACGAGTTGGTCCCGCCGGGGTTCGACTGCGAGCCGCTCACCCGTCGGACGAAACCTGGACTACGGCTTGTGATGGTCGCCCGCGGCCGCGATCGCGTCGGCGCGCGCTTCGCCGTGTCGGTCGCGCGGGCGCTCGACCCGGAGGCGTTCGCCGAGATGGTCCTTCTTGGACCAGCCGACGCGCCGTGGCGAACGCGGGCGGCCGTTCCGAAGGCGCTCCGCGAGCGCGTCACCGTCGTCCCGGACGATGGTCGCCGGGCACGGGCGATGGTCTTGGCCGGTGCCGATCTGGCGCTGGTGGCGAGTCCCGAGGACGCAGCCGGCCCGGCCCTTCGCGAGGCGATGGCAGCCGGTTGCGCAATCCTGGCTCCGCGCACGCAGGCGCTGGAGGGCCTTGTCAGCCACGGCCGTGACGCGCTCCTCCTGCCGCCCTTCTCCGCGCCGGTCTGGGCGGCGCGCCTGGGCGAGCTCGCCGCCGACCCCGCGCGCAGGGCGGCTCTTGGCGCGGCGGCACGCGAACGCGCCGAGCTGCGCCCGTGGGACGCGGTGGCGGCCCAGATGGAGGGTCTCTACGAACGAGCGCGCGCGCGCCACCAGAGCTCGCCGGGCCGACGCGTTCTCGCCGATCTCAGGGTCCGGGCCGCGGCGGACACCGACCCCGGGCAAATCGTGGACGCGGCCGTGGCGCGCGGGCTCAACACCATCGCGGTCGCCGGACCGAGCGGGATCGGCGTTGCGGAGGCTGTCAAGGAGGCGGCCGACGAACGCCTGCGCGTGATCGTCGGCGCGGAGATCGCCACGCAGGAAGGGACGTTGATCGGTCTCTTCCTCGTCCGCGATGTCGAGCGTGACCAGCCACTCGCCGGGGCGATCTCGGCCGTACACGCTCAGGGCGGCCTCGCGATGATCCCCCACCCCGACGCCCTCCCGGCCCCGTCCGCGGCGAGTCTCCGCCAGCACGCCGACGCGATCGACTGCTTCGAGGTCGCGTCGGCGGCGGCCGGCTCCGAGCGGGGCGGGGCGCTCGCCCTCCGCCTCGGCGTCATCGGCTGCGCGACCAGCGGTGCCGCGCGCCCGGGAGACGTCGGCGCGCTCGCGATCGAGCTGGACGACTTCAACGGGCCCGCCGATCTCCTCGACGCGCTCGCCAGCGATCCGACGGTGCGCCCGGCGCACGCCCCGCGCACGCGCCGAGCTCGGCGGGCGTCGCGACGGAGCTGAAACGTCGTCGTGCAGGACTCGCCTCCGCTCCGGCCAAAGAAACCGGCGCCGATGACCCCAACCGATCGTCTCACGCGCGCAGCGCGCGCCCCGGGAGCGACCTCAACCACACGGATGACTGCGGACGAGATCCAGGACGCCTACCTCAAGCGCTCGATCGCCGAGATGGCGGCGCTCAACGAGGAGATCACCGGATCGGGTCCGTGCCATGAGGCGGGGGTCCTCCCGGTCTTCTCGAGCGGCTCCCCCCAGGCGGAGATCGTGCTCGTGAAGTGGTCCGCCAGCCTTGCGGAGCGGCAGGAGGGGGTGGCGTTCTTCGGACGGGCCGGAAGCGCCATCCTGAAGAGCGCCCAGCGTCTCGGGATCGACCCGTTGACGCTGTACGGCACGCTGTGCGTCAAATGCGAGGGTGGAGATGACGACTCGGGCCTAAAGATCGCCCGGAGCTGGCTCACGCGAGAGCTCCAGATCATCTCGCCGCGGCTCGTCGTAACGATGGGGCCACGCGCCCTCGGCTTCGTCAACGCCCTCTCCTACCCGCTCGCCGAGCCGATCGAGGAGAGGACCGGCGAGATCCAGCAGTGGACGCCCGCGACCGAGGCGATCTACGTTCCCGACATCGACGAGTCGCTCGACGAGCAGAGCGCGAAACGTCGCTTCTGGACGGCCTTCCGACAGGTCGGGCACTGGCACGAGGACCAACCCCCGTACTAGTGCCGTGTCAGGGGTTCGCCGGCGACGCTCACGGCGAGCGCACGAAGCGTGCGACGGCCTCTACGTGGGGCGTCTGGGGAAACATGTCCACCGGCTGGACGTAGTCGAGGCGGTAGCCGCCCGCGCAGAACGCGGCGGCGTTCTGCGCGAGGGTCGCCGGTTGGCAGGTGACGTAGACGAGGGTTCGCGGCGCGAACTCCACGATCCGCCTGACGGCCCTGCCGTCGAGGCCGGCGCGCGGCGGGTCCACGATCGCCACGTCCGGAGAAGGAAGCTCATCGCGGCGCTCGCGCAGCACGCGGCCGACATCCCCGCAGAGCGCCCGGTGCGCGGTGAGTCCGTTCGCGGCGGCGTTGCGGCGCGCATCCTCCACCGCCTCGGCCTGGATCTCCACAGCGACGACCTCGCCAGCGGCCCTCCCGAGCGCGATCCCAATGCTGCCGACCCCCGCGAAGAGGTCGTAGAGCACCTCGTCACGGCCGACGCCCGCCGCCTCGCCGGCGCGCCGGTAGAGCGTCTCCGTCATATGGGTGTTCGTCTGGAAGAACGCCGTCGCCGACAGGTCGAGCACCATCCCGTACACGTGCTCGCGAAGGGTGTCGCGCCCGACCACGACCCGCCGCGCCAGCCCCTGGGTCGTCTCCGCGACACCGGGGTTGACGGCGTGCAGCAACCCGACGAAGCCCGGAAGCGAGGCCGGAAGCACCGCCCCGAGGCGGTCGACCGCCGCCTCGGCCTCGATCCCGGCAGAGGTCACGAGCGTCACCAACACGTCTCCCGTGGCGGTTCCCTCGCGGACCACGAGGTGGCGGAGAAGCCCCACGCCGGTCGCTTGGTCGTAGGCCCTAAGGCCCTCCTCGACGGCCCAGGCCCGCACGGCCGCCCGAGCCGCGTCGCAACGCTCGCTGGCGATCAGGCACACCGACAGATCGACGACCTCGTCCCACCGCCCGCGGGCGTGCATCCCAAGCCGGAGCGCTCCGTCCGGGCCCTGAGCGAACGAGTACTCCATCTTGTTGCGATAGCGCAGCCGGGGCTCGGCCGGATCGACCGGTCGAACGTCGACGTCGGTAAGCCCTCCGATGCGCGCGAGGTGCTCCGACACCTGGCGACGCTTCGCGTCGAGCGTCATCTCGTAGTCGAGATGCTGGAGCCGGCAGCCGCCGCACTCGGGCACGTGGGGGCACGGCGGCTCGACTCGGTCGGGGCCGGGCGCGAGAAGCTCAATGAGGTCCGCCTCTGCGTGCCGGCGCTTCGGCCGACGCACGCGGACGCGCACCCGGTCGCCGGGCGCGGTGTCCGGCGTGAAGATGACGAACCCGCCGTGTCTTCCGACGCCCGCTCCGCCGAACGCCAGGTCGTCGATGGTGAGCTCGACCTCTTCCCCGGTGCGCGGCTTCGCCATTCGTGATGACTCTAGTGCCCCCGCGCCCTCCAATCGCGAGAGAACGGGGCACTCGTTCTGACAGGATCGTCCTGTGGCCCGCGACCGCGCCATCGCACTCCGCGGAACGGTCCTCCGCGGCGCTCGGCGGGAAGACGGCGCGGTGGCGCTGCGCGGAGCCCACATCGCGGAGGCCGCGCCGGGCAGCCGCACCCTCGCGCTGCCCGAGCACTGGATGATCGCCCCCGGCCTCGTCGACATTCAGGTCAACGGCTTCGGGGGCGTCGAGGTCGGGGGCGACCCGGGCGCCCTGCACCACATCGCGCTCGCTCTTCCATCCGAGGGCGTCACCGCCTTCTGCCCCACGCTCGTCAGCACGACCGAGCGCGACTACCGGCGCGCCGCCGTAGCCCTCCGGGCGGCGGGCCGGTCCTCCGGCGGCGCGCATGTGCTCGCGCCGCACCTCGAGGGCCCCTTCCTCGCACCCGAGCGAGCCGGCGCGCATCGCGTCGAGACCCTTCGCTATCCCGATCCAGAGCCGGTCAGCCGCCTGCTCGCCTTGTTTCGGCCCTCCGTCGTCACGCTCGCGCCCGAGCTTCCCGGAGCGCTCGCGGCCATCGTGCGGATCGCGCGCAGCGGGGCGGTGCCGGCGCTCGGGCACACGTCCGCCGGCGCAGACGTCGCGCGGGCGGCGATCGGAGTCGGGGCCCGTCTGCTCACTCACGCGCCGAATGCCATGCGCGGCATCGAGGCCCGCAAACCGTCGGCCCTCGTCGCCTTTCTTGGACATCGGCGTGCATATGTCTCGATGATCGCCGACGGCGTGCACGTCGATCCGGAGGTGCTGGACGTCCTGGCCAACGTGCTCCGCGGTCGCGCGCTCCTGATCAGCGACGCATCGGCGGCCGCCGGAGCGCCACCGGGCGACTATGCGCTGTCGGGGCGGACGCTGCGCTCGGACGGCCGGCGCGTGACCACCGCCGGGGGCGTGCTCGCCGGAAGCGCGTGCGGCCTCGCGGCGGGGCCGCAAACTCTCGCCCGCGCCGGGGCGCGGCCGCACGCGGCGCTCGCGGCGGCGTCCGTGGCGCCGCGACGGCTGCTCGGACTGCCGTGGCGCCTGCGACCGGGCGATCCCGCCGACCTCACGATCGTCGATGAGAACCTCACACCGCAGCTCACGCTGATCGGGGGGAAGGCGCGCTACGCGGGGGCGTCGCTCCCCGAGTCCCTGCGGGCCGCCTTCTCGTAGACGTCCGGACGCCGGTGGTCGAGTGCAGGCAGCGTCGCCCGCACCTCCTCCAGGCGGTCGAAGTCGCAGTCCGCGAAAACGACCGTCTCGGCATCGGGCGCTCGAGCGAGTACGACGCCCCACGGATCGATGATCATGCTGCGGCCGTGGGAGCGCGTGCCATCCGGATGGACGCCCACCTGGCCGGCCGCGATCACGAACGCCTGGTTCTCGATCGCCCGGGCACGCAAGAGGGGCTCCCAGTGGTCACGCCCCGTGTGGGCCGTGAACGCGGCCGGCACGGTGATGATCTCGGCCCCCGCCGCCGCGTAGACGCGGTACAGCTCGGGAAAGCGCAGGTCGTAACAGACGGACATCCCGATGGTGCGCCCCAGCGTGCGACCGAGCACGGCCTCCCCCCCGGGCAAGGCTCCGTCCGACTCGCGGTAGACCGTGCCGCCCACCTCGACGTCGAACAGGTGGATCTTCCGGTAGGTAGCGGTGACCCGGCCGTCGGGTTGAATCAGGACGCTGGTGTTGTAGGCGCGCGCCTCGCCAGGAACCCGCTCGACGACGCTCCCGGCCGCGATGGCGATGCCGAACCGGCGAGCCCAAGACCGCGCCGCGCCCAGCGAGGGACCGTCGAGGTCCTCCGCGCCGTCCGCCATGCGTGAGGCCGCGTGCATGTAGTTCCACTTCTCCGGCAGCACGACAAGCCGCGCGCCGGCCGCGGCAGCCCGTGAGACCAGATCTCCGGCGACCCTCGCGTTGCGCCGCGGGTCATCGGAACTGCTCAGCTGCACGGCGGCGACGCGGAGCGCGTTCGCCTGCTTCACCGGGGCTCGCCCCCCGTGCGGCAGGTACAATGCGTGTTGCTCGCGAGTTTCGAGAGGAAGGTCATGTCAGCAGAGACCCTGACTCAGATCGAGGATGTCCTCGAGCAGATTCGCCCCGCCCTCCACTCCGACGGCGGAGATGTCGAGCTTGTCGAGTTCGATCGGGAGGGCTTCGTGCACCTGAACATGCTCGGAGCGTGCGGCGGCTGTCCGCTGTCCACCGCAACGCTCGTGCTGGGCATCGAGGCGGAACTGCGACGCCAGGTGCCCGAGGTCGAGGGCGTCATCACGGTCTGACCGGCACGGCTTTCGCCGGCCGGCCCGACGCCAATCGGGGTGCCCGGAATTGAACCGGGGACCTCTCCGACCCGAACGGAGCGCGCTACCAGGCTGCGCCACACCCCGCCGATTGGGCCTGCGCATGGTAGCCCCGAGGCCGGCGCCGCGCCAGGCCAGACCCGACCGATGTGGGGTCGTCGGACCGTGCCGGTAGCCTTTTCGCCGCGCGGTCGTGGACATGCGGCCGCTCCGAGCGGGAAACGCAGAGTTGCATCTGACTTCGTCACCTCGGTAACTTTGGTGGTATGGACGTACCAGCGATGGGACGCTCGTTCTAGGCGCCCCGATCACCGGGTTCCACGCGACCCGCCCCCGCCTCACGGCGGAGCGGCACCCAGCGCCGCACGAGCGAGCGGATCGTCCACATATCCAGGAGGTCGTCATGGCCGTTCACCTGACTCCGGAAGAGCTGTCCGAAGCGCTTGGGATGGCGCCCAAAGAGGTCGTCACCCTGTGCGTCGAGCACGCGGTGCCGATCTACAACGGGCGCATCGACAAGACGCTCTTCGTGCATTCTGTCACCGCGGACGGAACGACCCTGCCGGGCGAGGCGACGGAGGCCCTGCTCGCGTCAACGGCGTAGCGCGCGCGGGGGCGTCGCTCCTTGTCGCACTGGCCATCGTCGCCGCGGCCGGCGCCGCGAGCGCTCCGCGCGCGCAGGGGGCGGGGCAGGTGCAAGCCGCGATCGATTCCTGGACGCGGGTGGACGTCGGACTTTCGGCCGCGGTGTGGCGGCTGGATCCCAACGGACCCGTGGTGGTGGCCCGATACCGCGAGGACACGCCACGCGTGCCCGCATCCACCGAGAAGCTGGTCACCAGCGCCGGAGCGCTCCTCACCCTCGGTCGACACTTTCGCTTCGAGA
>JAUVQP010000119.1 GCA_030598075.1 Miltoncostaeaceae bacterium
CGTCGGCATAGGGGGTATCGAGGCCACGTACGAGGAGTGGTTGCGCGGCGCGCCGGAAAGGCTCTTGGTGGAGGTCGACGCCGCGGGCGAACTGGTGGGCCAGGGCGTCGTGTCTCGAGACGCGGCCAAGCCGGGAAACAATGTCCAGCTGACGATCGACGCCGACCTGCAGCGGGCTCTGGAGCAGGCTCTCCGGACGCAGGTAGCGCGCAACGGTTTCTCCACCGGGGCGGCCGGCGTCGCGCTCGATCCGCGCAACGGAGAGGTCCTGGCGATTGCCTCGGTTCCGGACTTCGACCCCGCGGTGTTCACCAAAGGGTCGGCGCGTCAGATCCGACGCCTGCTGAGCGACGAGCGCCGGCCGCTCGTCGACCGGGCGACGGGCGGCCTCTATCCGGCCGCGTCGACCTTCAAGCCGTTCAGTGCCGTCGCCGCGGTCGAGGGCGGCCTCCTGGAGAGCGGCGAATCCCTGGAGTCTCCGCCCGAGATCGAGCTCTACGACCAGACGTTTCGGAACTTCCGGGGCGTCTCGCACGGGCTGATCACGCTGCCGGTGGCCCTCCAGGTCTCCAGCGACACGTTCTTCTACCAGCTCGGTGCCGAGTTCTTCCGAACCGGCTCCCGGACCCCGCTCCAGGACACGGCGCGCAGCTTCGGCTTCGGATCCCGCACCGGAATCGATCTTCCGGGCGAGACCAGGGGGCTTGTGCCCACGCCCGAGTGGAAGCGCCAGTACTTCGCCAACACCGGGCACTCACTCGACCAGATTTGGAAGCCGGGCGACTCCATCAACCTTTCGGTCGGGCAGGGCAACCTTCAGGTCACCCCGTTGCAGTTGGCGGTCGCCTACGCCGCGATCGCCACCGGCAAGGTGCCGACGCCCACGGTGACCCGCCGCGTCGCGGACCCCCTGGGTGAGTCGCTTCAGATCATCAGCGGCGTGCGGCCGCCCCGCCCCGTCGATGCGACGGACCGCTCGCTCGTCCCGATTCGCGAGGGTCTCCGGCTGGCGGCGAACGAGCACGAGGGCACGTCCGCCTCGGTGTTCTCCGGTGTCCCCGAGGAGTTTCGTGTCGCCGGGAAGACAGGGACCGCCGAGCACGTCGGAGGCGAGGACCACGCGTTGTTCGTCGGCTACGCGCCCCTTGACCGCCCGGAGCTCGTCGTCGCGATCGTGATCGAGCAAGCCGGGACCGGAGCCGGGGCGGCCGCGCCCGCCGTCTGCGAGACGATGGCGGCGGCGTTCCACTTCGACCCGGGCCTTTGCGGTGGGGCGCCGCCCGCATGAGCACGCTCGCCCCCGGAAGGCGGTCGGCGCGGCATTCCTCCACGTCCGCGCGCTCGACATTTGCCCGTATCGACTGGGTGCTGATCGCCTCCGTCGCGGCGATCAGCGCGCTGAGCCTCTACGCGATCGACGCCGGAACGCGCGAGGACATCCCCGGCTCACCGAACTTCTTCACCAACCGTCAGGCGATCTTTGTCGCGGGCGGTGTGCTGCTGATGATCGCGGCGGCGTCCGTCGACATCCGGAGGTTCCGGCCGTGGGCGTGGGCGCTCTGGGGCGGCCTCATGGGCTCGTTGGCCGTGGTGTTCGTCGTCGGCGGGGCCGTGCGCGGCACCTCGCGGTGGATCGAGCTGGGCTCCTTCAACCTCCAGCCCTCCGAGTTCGGAAAGATCGTCCTGATCGTGGTGGTCGCCGCGCTGGTCTCCGATCGTGCCGATCAGATCGGCACGACCCGCTTCACCTTCTTCATGCTGGGGGTCGCGGGAGCTCCGGCGCTCGTCGTCTTCCTGCAGCCCGACCTCGGCACGGCGATGGTCTATCTCGTCATCCTCGGAGCGGTGCTGTTCGTGGCTGGGGTGCCATGGACGCACTTCGCCACGGCCGGGGTCGCGGTCTTCGCCCTGGCGATCGGGGTCTTCTGGATCTTGCCCGCACAGGGGGTCGAGGTTCTTCAGCCGTACCAGAAGGACCGCCTGACGGCCTTCGCGACCGCCGATCGGGACACGAGCGACTCTGGCTACCAGCTGGACCAGAGCAAGACCGCCATCGGCTCCGGTGGGGCGGTCGGGAAGGGCCCGGATGGGGCCACGCAGACCAACAACGATTTCCTCCCGGAGCACCACACGGACTTCATCTTCGCGGTCACCGGCGAGATGTTCGGCTTCGTCGGCGCGGGCTCCCTCATCCTGCTGCTCGGGATCGTCGTGTGGCGCGGCGTGCGCATCGCCTCAGCCGCATCCACCAAGTACGAGATCCTCATTGCGTCTGCCATCGTCGCCATGCTTGCCTTTCAGGTCTTCGTTAACATCGGGATGACCGTGGGCCTCATGCCGATCACCGGAATCCCCTTGCCGTTCATGAGCTTCGGGGGCAGCCACACTCTCGCGACCTTCGCGGCTCTGGGCGTGCTTCTCGGCATCGGTCTCCGCCGAGGAACGACCCCCCCGGCGGGCGCTCGTTGATCTCTCGGGCGATCTCCGCCGCTCAGGCGGTCCAACCCTTCCTTCTTCGTCTCGCCCGGGCTCACCGGGACGCGGACGCCGACGTCCGCATCGTCCTGGTGGCCGGGGACTCGCCCGAGACCGAGCGCGTCGAGCGCATCCTGGGCGTGAGCGCGACCTCCAGCGCGGGCCAGGACGACTTCGCGATCTACCCGTACGCCCGCGCGACCGCACCCCGGATGCTCGAGGAGCTCGCCCGGCGCGTCAGGCGCGGTGAGCCCGGCTCAGCTCTGCTCGTGGGCCCTCGCGATGTTCGGCAGAGCGCCGAGCGGGCGCTGGCGCGAGCGCGCGTCGGCGTGTCCTCCACCATCCAGGTGCCCACGCTGGAGGGCCGGTACGCGAACGTCGCCGCTCGGGGCATCGCGAAGGCGCTGGGGCGCGATCGCGTGTCCGCCGGTCGTCGCTACCCCCGCCTCCGTCCCGTCGTCGGCGACGTCATCATCCGCGACTCCGCGAAGCGCGCGGGCCTGGCGGGGGCGCTTCCGCTGCCCGGAGCCGACCTTCCCGCGCTGTTCGCCATCCAGTTCAACATGATCATTCGCCTCGCCGCCCTCCACGAGTACGAGCTCGACGCCGACCGCCTCCTCGAGGTCGGCGTGGTCGGGGGCTCGGCGTTCGCGTTTCGCGAGATCGCGCGCTCGGCGGCCGTGGCGCTCCCGGGGGCGGGGTGGGCTGTGCGGGGAGGGGTGGCCTACACCGCCACGCGGGCGCTCGGCGAGGCGGCCCGGCTGCGCTTCGAGGGCGGCGGAGATATTGTGCCGCAGCGGGCGAACTCCGCTGTGGCGAGAGCCATTGCGGGAGTAACCGGTCGATGAGCAGAGCCGTTCGCCGGCGCCGATCCACAAAGGCGCCGCCAAAGCCCCCGGGCGAGCCTCCCACCAAGCGGATCCTCGTCTCCGTCGACGCCGCCGAGACGCGCGTGGCCATTCTCGAGGACGACCGCACCGCCGAATGCTACGTCGAGCGGCGCGGCCAGCAGTCTGCGGTGGGGCATGTCTGGAAGGGCAAGGTGACCAACGTCCTGGCAGGGATGGAGGCGGCGTTCGTCGACGTCGGGCTGCCCAAGAACGGCTTTCTCCATGTCGATGAGGTCGTCGCTCTCGGGGTGCCCAAGCACAGGCGCCAGATCGCCGAGCTCCTTCAGAAGGGCGGCGACGTCATCGTGCAGGCCACGAAGGACGCGATGGGCACGAAGGGCGTCAGGCTCACCATGCAGCTCTCCCTCGCCGGTCGCTTCCTCGTGTACCTGCCCTACGGCGACGGCGTCGGCATCAGCAAGCGCCTCGATGACGACGAGCGCACCCGCCTTCGCTCCGTCTGCGACGCCATCCGGGACGAGGGCGACGGTGGCATCATCGTCCGTACGGCCGCCGCCGGGGCGGCCGCGGAGGAGCTGGGTCGCGACCTGACGCACCTCCGCAGGCTGTGGAGTGCCCTCCAGAGGCGATCCGAGGCCGGCGGGTCGCCCACGCTCCTCTACACCGAGGCGGATATCTCGCTGCGTGTCATCCGCGACCTCCTCAACGACGCCGTCGAGGAGGTCCTCGTCGACGACCAGGTCCAGCACGATCGCATCCTCAAGTTCCTCCGCCGCACGTCTCCGGGAGTGGCCGAACGGGTCCACCTGTACGCCGGGAGCGGCGACATGATGCGCGAGCTCGGCGTCGAGGCGGCGATCGACTCCACGCTCGACCGGCGGGCGCCTCTGCCGTCCGGCGGCTCCCTGGTCATCGACGACACCGAGGCGATGACCGTCATCGATGTGAACTCCGGCCGCAACGTCGGCAAGGGACGGAACCGGCTCGAGGACACCGTCACGCGCACCAACCTGGAGGCCGCCGCCGAGGTGGTCCGCCAGCTTCGGCTGCGTGACATCGGGGGCATCGTCATCATCGACTTCATCGACATGGACGACGCCGAGAACCGCAAGGCGGTGAAGGATGCGCTCGACGAGGCCCTGCGGGCGGACCGGACGCGCACGTTCGTCGGGGAGATCTCGGCGCTGGGGTTGGTCGAGATGACCCGCCAGAACATCTTCGAGGGCCCCCGCGAGATCATGTGCGAGCCCTGCCCGGAGTGCGAGGGGGAGGGAACCGTCCTCACCCTCGACACGCTCTCGGTTCACGTCGAGCGTCAGTTGCGCCTCGCGCTTCGCGCCGACGGCGGCGCGAACGGCGACGAACCGGCGGTGGTGCGGGTCAACCCTCGCGTCGCGCGGCGGCTCGCCGACGGCGGAGAGCGCGTGGCGGCCCTCATTGCGCATGCGGGGCGTCCCGTCGACATCGTGCCGGACGATGACGTCGATGCCGGGGACTTCGTCCTGGGTGCGCCGACCTCGACGGGAAGCTAGTGCCGTGTCAGGAAACCTTTGCCCCGTTCTTCCTCGCTGCAAAACTTCGCGGATGCGGTGTCCTCGGTCATCGCCATGGGCTCAACCAGGGCGATGACGCTGCGTCCTTGCCCCGCGGGGTTTTCGCGGCCAGAACACGCCATGGATCCCTGACACGGCACTAGCCCGAGGACCTCGTCTGTCCC
>JAUVQP010000078.1 GCA_030598075.1 Miltoncostaeaceae bacterium
CGCGACCGGGTGCGCTGGCTCCGAGAGCGGGGCGCGACGGTGGAGTGGCTGCCGTTCGACCTGCATCCGGAGTATCCGGATGAGGGCATCGAGCGGGCCGCGCTCGGGTTGGGTCCCGACTCGGCCCACGAGAGGACCATGCGCCGGCTCGCTCTGGAGTGCGACCTTCCGTATGCGCCGCACCCGAGGAGGGTTCCCCGCACGCGGCGGGCTCTCGAGCTCGCCGAGTGGGCTCGGGGCGTCGGGGGCGATGCTGCCCACGCGCTGCTCCACGAGCGGCTGATGGACGCGCGCTGGGCCGAGGGGGTGGATCTGACCGATTGGGACGAGCTGGAGAGGCTCGCGGACGAGGTCGGGCTTGACGGCGCGGAGGGCCGCGCCGCGGTCGAGGGTGGTCTCATGAGGGAAAGCGTCGACCGCTCCACGCTCGCGGCCCACCGATCCGGCATCGCGGCCGTTCCCGCCTTCGTCTTCAACGAGGAGCTGCTGGTGAGCGGCGCCGTGCCGTACGAGATGCTGCAAACGGCACTCGACCGGGTGGCGTCGTCCGGCGAGGGCTGAGCACGGCGCTCGTCAGCGCGAGCGCGCCCGCCCCGATCCCGTGGATGATGGCTCGGCCGGTGCTCGCTCCCAGGCGTGAGAGCTCGCGGCGGGCATGGGCGTCGCCGTCGATGAGGCGGCGGACCGGCTCGGGGGCCGCCCCGAGGACGGCAAGCCGGAGCAGCGTCGCCGACAGGGGCGGCGTGAGCGCGCCGAGGTGCGCCGGGACGAGCGCGAGGCCGAGCGCGTGGTCGGCGCGCGTCGCCCGACCGAAAGCGGCGATGGCCATGGCGAACCCTTGGAGCAAGTCGTCTCCCTCGGGCGTGAGCCCCGGACCGCGCCCCACCAGCCGAGCGGCCGCCGAGGTGGCTGAGCGCTGCTCGCGCGCCGCGACGGCGCGGACGAGATCCGCGATCGCGTCCGCTCCGCTGCGGAGCCGGCCCCCCTCGAGGGCAGCGACGAGAGCATCGGTCGCGGTCTCGACGCCCGTCGAGCCGGCCGGAAGCAGCCACCGCCCCACACGCGCGACTGCGTCCGGGCCTCCGCGGAACGGTGGCAGTCGAGGGTCGGCCGGGACGACCGCCCCGGCTCCCGACCGCACTCCGTTGGGCAGCAGGGGGACGCCGTCGCCGCAGGTGGTCACGACGACGCGCCCGAGGGTGAGGTGCGCGGCCTGCCCGGGCCGGGCGTCGAGCGGGGATGCGCCGTGCGCCGCAAGCCACGCCAGCGCCGGGAGCGTCGCGGCGCGCGAGCATAGGCTGAATGCATGAGCGCCCCCCGCTGGCTCCACCCCCCCGTCGGCAGCCTGGTTCGGCAGACCGTTCCGAGCGGGCCGTTCGTCGTGCAGTTGCGGATCGACCTCGGCATGGGATCGTGTCGGCTGGAGCGGCACCGCGACCCCCTGGGGACGACCTTCCGCGTGCTCGGCTATGCCGAGCGCGCCGAGATGGGAATGTCGTGTCAGGTCGTGCACCTCAGCGACATGCGCGACGGAGCCGAGTACGTGGTCGACACGGGGATGTGCGGGCCCGGACTGCCAGACGACGCTTTCGCCGTTATCGGGAGCGGCGCCAGCCGCGCGCGCCAGAGCCCCGGGTGACAAAGCGCGAGACGACGCCCCACGGAAGGGCGCGGTAGAGCGGCACAAAGCCACGTCGCCAGTGGAGCCCGACGGAGGGATGCGGCGCGGCGCGCGCGTCGCCCCGCCCGGCCGCGTCACGCATCGACTGCTCCATCAGAGCCGCCTCCCCGCTGAGGCGCATGCGGCGGACGGCCCCCGGTCGCGGCCGTATCGCTGCGGGTCGAGTGCCCGGTCGCGCGCCGGGCGAGCCCGCGGCCTCGAGCGCCGCGGCGCGTGCGATCTCGCCCTGCCGGCGGGCCGGTGAGCCCGGCGGCGCCGGGGGAGCGGCCGGTAGGGCGCCGTCGCCGACCAGCGACACCTTGTCGTGCCCGAAGTAGCCGCGGACGCTCTCGGGGATCTCGTCGGCGCTCACAGCTGGGCCAGCCCGTTCTGGGCGGCGACCGACATCGGCTCGTACAGCGCCCCGATGGGCGGCGAGTAGACATTCTCCATCCAGGCCAGGTCATCGAGCGTCACCCCGCGCTTCAGCGCGAAGGCGAGGAAGTCCGCGCGCTCCTTGACCCCCTCACCGCCCACCATCTGCGCGCCGATCAGCTTGCCCGTGCCGGGCTCGGCGATGAGCTTCACGATGACCTGCTGGACGCCGGGGTAGTAGCGGGCACGACTGATCCCGTTCGCCCTGGCGACGATGTGGGGGATGCCCAGGGTCGTGGCGAGGTGCTCGCCGAAGCTCGCGCCGCCGATCTGGACGTTGCCCCCCACCATGCCCCACGGGACGTAGACCGGGTCGTACGTGCGATCGCCGTCGCCGGCGTTGGCCCCGGCAACCCGCCCTTGCTGCATCGCATGGGCGCCGGTCAGTCCCTGGACGGCGATGCCGGTGAGCCCCTGCGGGACCTCGACGCAGTCGCCCGCAGCGTAGACGGCCTCGTGCGACGTCCTCATCCGAGCGTTGACCTCGATGCCTCCGCTCGATCCGACCTTCAGGCCGATGGAACGCGCCAAGGCGGTCTCGGGCTCCTTGTGGGTGGCCACCACGCACAGGTCGGCCTCGATCGTCCCTTCCGACGTCGCGACCCCGGCCAGGCCGTCCCCTGAGCGCTCGAAGCCCTCGAGCTCGGCGCCGAAGTGCAGCGCGACGCCCAGGTCCTCGAGGCTCTTCTGCACCGGCTCGGCGATGTCCGCGTCCGCGATCTGCGAGAGAAGCCAGCTGCCCGGGTCGACGAGGTGCGTCTCGATGCCGCGGTGCGCCAGGGCCGCGAGCATCTCGACGCCCAAGGGCGTGCCCTCGAGCACGACGGCCTTCTTGACGCTGTCGAGCCGCTGGTCCAGCTCGATGCCCCGCCGGATGTTCTTGACGAAGACGATCCCGTCGACGTCGTTGCCCTCCACCTCCGGCAGCAGGTAGTTGAAGCCGCTGCAGATGATGAGGCGATCCCAAGAGATGTTGTTCCCGTTCGCCGTCATCGTCCGGTTGTCCAGGTCGATCGCGCTGACCGACGTCTCGCGTCGGAGGTCGATGCCCACCTCGGCGTACTGCTCCGGGCCGATCAGGAAGAGCCGCTCGAACTCGGGGATCTCCCGACCCAAGACGTAGGGGATCCCGCACGGCGAGTAGGCGACGTCCTCGTACTCGGTGCAGCAGACCACCGTGGCGTCCGGGTTCGTGCGCTTCGCCATGGAGGCCGCGCTGATGCCGGCCGCGCCCCCGCCGACGACGGCAATGCTGATCGGCTCGCCCATGGAATGATCCCCCGCTCGTCCGCTCGACCTCTGAGCCCGCGACGCTACCGCACGCGGGCCCGCCACGGCTAGCTCTCTGCGAGCCGGTACCTGATCTCGGGCGTCCGGCGCAGGGTATTGGACACCCAGCAGTAGCGCGACGCAAGCTCGATGGCGCGCTCCACACGCTCGGATCGGGGCGTGACGACCACGTCGAGGTCGTAGGCCTCGTACCACGGCTCGCCCGGCGCGCGCCGTGGCGTCACCCGCACCCTGACGTCCTCGACCGGCATGCGCAGCTTGCCCATCGCCCAGACGACCGAGATGCAGTAACAGGACGCCAGGGCCGCGGCGAGCAACTCGGTGGGCATCGGTCCGCTGTCGTCTCCCCCGACCGACGCGGGCTCGTCCACGCGCAGGCGATGGCCGCGGGCCGTCTCGACATCGGTCGCCATTCCGCCCGCCCACCGCGCCGTCCAGGCGGCGGCGGTGGCGGACTGCTCAGGCCGCGGCACGCAGCCCCGCATAGATCGCCTCGTGGCGCTCCGCCGCCGCCTCCCACGTGTGGCGCCGGGCGGTCCGCCGTCCTGCCCGGGCGAGGCGAGCTCGCAGCGCGCGGTCCCGTGTCGCGCGAACCAGCGCCGAAGCCAGGGCCTCCGCGTCGTCCACCGGTACCATCAGGCAGTCCTGCCCCGCGGTGAGGAACTCCCCCAACACGGGCAGGTCGCTGACGACGGCGGGCAGATCGGACGCCAGCGCCTCGAGCACGACGAGGCCGAAGCCCTCGCGCGTCGACGGGAAGGCCAGCGTGTCGGCCGCACGGTAGAGGGCGGGCAGGTCGGGGTCGGGAACGCTGCCGATGACGGCGACGTCGGCCAGGACGTCCGGCAGCGGGCCCCGATGCACCGTCAGCCCAAGGCGATCCGCGTCGCGGGCGAAGGCCTCGCGGTAGTCCGTGTAGTCGAACAGGGTCTCTCCTCCGGCGATGACAAGGAGCGGCCGCTCGCCGAGGCGCCCGCGCGCCGAGGCGAAGGCGGCGAGCAGCGTTCGCGTTCCCTTTCGCGGTTCCACCCCGCCGACCGCGAGGACCACCGTCCGCCCGCTCCAGCCGAACCGCTCCGCCGCCGCGGCGGGGTCGAGCGCGCCGGAAAACCGCCGGCCGTCGACTCCGTTCGCGACGACGTCGGCGGACACGCCGAAGTCCTCGTCGAGCCGAGTCGCCCAGTAGCGCGACACCGCGATGCGGTGATCGACGTCGAGGATCGAGGCGCGCTGGCAGCGATCGAGCACGGGGCTCGCGAAGTCGTCGATGTGGTGGACGGTGCGCACGACGGACGCGATGCGTCCCTCGTCGCGCAGCCGAAGCAGGGCCCGCGCGGACAGGCAGTCCTCGGCGTGGTTGACGCGCGCGGGCGCCAGGCGGGCCAACCCCTTCGCGAGCGCGTCCGCATAGCGGAGGATTCGGGTCTCGGTGTCCTCGTCCGGATTGCGCGGCACCGGCACGAGGTGCGCCGGGACCGCCGGCTCGCGAAAGAAGCCCGCCCCGTCGACCGACAGGGCCCACAGCTCCACCCGGTTGCCCCGGCGCGCCAGCGCCTCCGCGAGCGAGAGTGCGTGGACGACCCCGCCGCGCGGCTTGGTGGAGTAGGTGACGATGCGGATCATCTACGCGACCAGGGCCGCCGCCAGCCGCGCGGCCGCGGCGTTGGTGGGGCAGACGATCGCGCCCGCGCCCTCCATCGTCGCGACCTGTCGGCCCGCCGGCTGCGGGTCGGCGTCGGTCCCCAGCACGTGGCAGACCACCATCAGGTCGGGGTTCCGTCGCCGGGCGGTCTCGATCGCGGGCGTCAGCGCGCCCGCGGGGTCGGGATGACTCGCGTAGCCCAGCACCACGTCGAGCAGCAGCACCGCTGTCTCGGGGCGGCCGCCCTCCGCCTCGATCAGCTCGGCGCGCGCGAGCGGATCGATCATCGGGTGCGGGCGACCCCGGGTGAACTCTTCCTCGCCGAGATCCACGCAGACATGGCCGGCCCACTCGCCGCCCAGGGTGAGGCGGCGGGCACCGCCTGCCGGCGCATTCGACGTCACGTCGCCGAGGGCGGACGCGAGGATCGCGGCCGCCTCGCCACAGAGCGTCCCCCCCGCGAACAGCCCCCGTACGTCACCATCGTGCTCGCCCGCGAGCCCCGGGGCCGACCACTCCGGCAGCCCCGGCGCCCCGGCGATGGCCGCCGCAGCCACCGCGGCCTCCTCGAGCGTCTGCGTGACCGTCACGCCCGCGAGGGGTTCGGCCGGTCCTCCGACGAAGCAGGCGACCGCCGGCGTTCCGCAGTCGCCCAGCGCGTCCAAGACGCGGGAGGCGACCTCCGCCGCCGGGGGCTTGCTGACGACGACGATCACCTCGGTTCCGGGGTCGGCGTCGAGGCGAGCGATCGCGTCGAGCATCGAGCGGGCGCCCACCGCGGCGCCGAGGTCGCGTCCGCCGGTTCCGTAGCAGGCGCTCACGCCCGCCCCGGCCGCGTCGAGGAGCACCGTGATTTCCTGGGCCCCGGTTCCGGCGGCCGCGGCCACGCCCACCGGGCCGCGCGACACCGCATTCGCGAAGCCCAGGCCGACGCCGTCGAGGATCGCGGTTCCGGCGCCCGGACCCATGACGAGCCGGCCCTCCCGATGCGCGCGCCGCTTCAGGGCGATCTCGTCGTCGAGACTGACGCCGTCCGAGAACAGCAGCACGTCCATCCCCGCGCCGAGAGCCTTGTGGGCCTCGATGGCGGCGTATTCACCCGGCACCGAGACGACCGCCAAGTCTGCTTGTGTCGCCCGGAGGCTGCGTGTCCGCGGGGTCGGCACACCGCCGCCCGGCTCTTCGGCCGAGCCCGCCAGCGCCGCGCTCGCGGCGAGCACGCCGCGCTCGGGGTCGTCTCCGGACGCCACGATGGCCACGTCCCCCGGGCCGGCATCGTCAAGCGACCCATGCCAGAGGCCGAGCCCTCGGGCCTCCGCCACGTTCGCGGGGGTCGCCATGAAGCACGCGGCTTGGGTCACCCCGTCCTGGGACTCCGCCGCGCGCGCGGCGGCCATCATGCGCGCGCTGTCCGCCCAGCGGCCCTCCAGGACGCGGCACGCGATCACGCCAGCGTCGGTCGGCGATCCGGGCCCACCAGCAGCGGCTCGTCTTGCGACGAGAGCTCCTCCTCGTCGCTGGCGGGCAGCCTCAGCACGGTGGCGCGGTCTCCCTCGACCATCACGGCTCCGGGTCGCGCGTGGATGAACGGCGACGCCTGAGCGATTCCGTAGGCGCCGGCCTGGCCGATCCAGACCAGGTCGCCGACGGCGAGGGGCGGCAGGGGAACCTCGCGGGCGACGGCGTCGTGCTGCAGGCACAGAGGGCCGAAGAGATCGGTCGGCCGGATCGCCCCGAGGCGGGGAGCGACCGGCGTGACCGGCGAGCGCTTCCACATGACGCACGGGATCTGGGTGATGCCGACGTCGAGCACGACGGCCCCCGGCCCCCGCCGCTCGATGACCCGTGCCAGGAGCCACCCTGCGTCGCGCACGAGCGCCCGCCCGGGCTCCACGATCAGGCGCGGGACAGCGGCCCCCACGGCCGCGCGCGCCGCCTCGGCGTACCGGGCGAGCTCGGGTGCCGTGGGCCAGCCGCCTCCGAGATCGAGCCACTCCACGCCCCCGAGGGCGTCGCCGATCTCGCGAAGCTGCCGCGCCGCGCGCTCGAAGCGCGCGACCGGGAGCGGATACCGTACGGTGACGCTGTGGATCGGCGGACCGCTCGCCGGCAGCGGCCCCAGTTGGTAGGCGCCCAGATGCACGTGCAGGCCGCTGACCGGAAGGCCCGCCCGGGCGAGCATGCGGGCTGCGGCCGGAACCATGCGGGCGGGGAGGCCGAAGCGGTCGGCTCCGGCTCGGTCGGGAGGGGTC
>JAUVQP010000113.1 GCA_030598075.1 Miltoncostaeaceae bacterium
CTCGAGCATCTCGACGACGACGCGGCGGGCTTGGCGGAGCTTGCTCGTGTCTGCCGTCCCGGTGCGCTGCTCCTCGTGACCGTGCCGGGTGACCCGTTTCGCTACGACTGGACCGACCTCTGGGCGGGCCATCGGCGTCGCTACGACGACGCCGGCCTCGCGGAGCGCATCGCCGAGGCGGGGTTCGTGGGCGTCCGTGTCGATGGATGGGGGTTCCCCCTGTCGGCGCTCTACCACCGACAGGTCTACCGGCGAGCGCTTCGTCGCCGGCTGGAGCGCGGGTCGCTCGGCGGGAGCCCGCCGGCTCTCGCGAGGCGCATGATCCGCGTCGTCTTGGAGCTCGACACGCTGTCCGGCGGCCGGCGGAAGGGCGCCCTCGGTCTGATCGCGACCGCTCGGCGGTCGGCCGACGCCGCGAGGACCAGTTGAGGGTGCCCGGGCGACGATGAGCGGGAGTGGCGCTGCGAACGCAGTCCCCGGTCGCTCCCGAACCCGCAGGGTGGCCGGTCTCGTCGCCGGGCTCGCGATCCTCGGGTTCTTGCTCTTCGGCGTGGCCGATAGCTGGACCGTCGTCCGGGACTTCGATTGGCATCTTCGCCCGCTCCCGCTGGCGGCAGCGGCGCTGGTGCTGTTGTCGTTCTACGCCACGAGCGGTCTCGCCTACGCCGCCATCGTGCGCCAGCTCGACCCCCGGCCTCCCGAGCTTCGCGCGACCCTGTCGGTCTGGGCGCGTTCGCTCCTCGGCCGGTACGTCCCGGGCAACGTTCTCATGGTCGTCAGTCGGGTCGTCCTGGCGCACGAGCGGGGTGTTCCCCGTCGCGTGACGGTGGCTGCGACAGCATACGAGCAGGTGCTGGCTCTGCTCGTTGCCGCGATCGCCGCAGCGGTCTTCGTGGCTCTGTCCGGGGCCATCACGGGCCGGTGGGGCCTCGTCGCCCTGGGGGTGATTCCTCTCGGGGTGGCGGCCATCCATCCGCGCATCTTCGGACCCGCGGCGCAGTGGGCGCTACGGCGTGTCGGCCGCCCCCCTCTGCCCAGGCTGCTGTCGTCTCGGCAGCTGATGGTGTTGGGCCTCCGGTACGCGGCCGCGGCCGCTCTCCTCGGCCTCGGGATATGGCTCTCGATCTTCGCGGCGGTCGGGTCGCAGGCCGGCGGACCGCTGTTCGTGGGCGCTGCGTTTCTCTTGGCGGTCGTCATCTCGATAGCCGCTTTCATCTTTCCCGCCGGGCTCGGTGTCCGCGAAGGCGTCTTCGCCGCCGCGCTCGCCACGAACCTTCCCGGAGGGGTCGCCATCGCGTTGGCGGTCGGGAGCCGACTGTTTCTGACCGCCGTGGAGCTGGTGTTCATCGCGCTCGCGGTGCTCTGGGATCGCCGACGATGAGCGCGCGCGCGCCGTGGCCATCTCTCGCTCTGGCGCGTGGCCGCCCGATCGCTCGGGTTGACGCGACGACGCTGACGCTGACCGCCATGACCCTCGCCTGGGCCGCTCTCATGGCCTCGCTGTCCATCGCCCGGCACCGCGCGTTCTCCACCGGACGCTTCGACCTCGGAAACATGGTGCAGGCCGTTTGGTCCACGGTCCAGGGCCGGCCGCTCGAGACGACCGATGCCATCAGCGGCGAGCAGTTCGTCCGACTGGGAGCCCACGTCGACCCGATCCTGGTGCTCTTCGCTCCGCTCTACTGGGTGTGGCCGAGTCCCGAGATGCTGTTGGTGGCGCAGGCGGTGGTCGTCGCGCTCGGCGCCGTGCCGGTGTTCTGGCTCGGACGGCGTTGGCTTGGCGACGATCGGCTCGCCCTCGCCTCCGCCGCGGTCTACCTGCTCTATCCGCCGCTGGCCTGGGCCACGGTGACCGAGTTTCATCCGGTAACGCTGGCCGCCCCGATCCTGCTCCTGGCCATCTGGGCCGCGGATGCCCGTCGCTACGGCATTCTCGCTATCGCCGCAACGGCGGCCGCGCTCACCAAGGAGGAGGTGGGACTCGCTCTCGTGATGCTCGGCCTGTGGATGGCCGTCCGGGGTGCGCGTCGGGCGGGCGCTCTGCTGGCCGCAGCCTCCGCTGCCTGGGTGGCGGCGGCGCTTTGGGTCATCATCCCGGCTTTCAACCACGGTGAGGACAGCGCGTTTATCGGGCGCTACTCGGCTTTTGGCGACAGCGCGGGCGAGGTGGCGCTCGGCGCCGCTCTTCGGCCGTGGGATGTCATCGAGGTGGCCGCGACGCCGGATCGGGGCGGCTATCTCTTGGCCCTGCTGCTGCCCCTGCTCGCGCTGCCGTTCGCGGCCCCCCTTCTCGCGCTCGGCGCCCTTCCTGAGGTCCTGCTGAATGTCCTGTCCAACTGGTGGCCGCAGTACTCGATCGAGTTCCAGTACGTGGCGGTCGTCGTTCCGTTCCTGATCGCGGCCTCGATCGCGGGTTTGGCGAGGCTGCGCCGATCCGCTCGGCCGGCGGTGTTGGTCAGGGCGCTCGAGCGACCCGGGCCGCTTGCCCTCGGGCTCGTCGTCTGGGTGGCGCTTTCGGGGGTTCTCCTCGGCCCTCTGCCCTGGTGGGGCGCGGTCTCGCTGGCTTCGGACAGCCGTGTCCAGGAGTACGCGCGGAGTCCGCACACCGTCGCTCAGCGCGAGGCGATCGCCCTCGTGCCCGCCGGGGTTCCCGTGTCGGCAGGCAATCGGATGGGCGCGCACCTCTCTGACCGCCGCACGATCTACACCTTCCCCTTTCTCGGCGACGCGGAGTGGGTCGTGGTGGATCGCCGGCAGCCGTTCATCGTCGACCGACCCGCCCCTCGGGCGCACGAGAGACGGGTGCGGGCCCTGCTCGCCGAGCCGGCGTCGTCGGTGATCTATGACCGCGACGGCGTCCTGGTGATTCGCCGAGAGCCGCCCGCATGACCCCCCGGACTCCCACCACGGCTCTCGTCGCGGCCCGGGCGCGCTGCTCCTCGCCGTGATCACCGGATGGCCCGGGATGCGGCGCTGACCGGCCTGGTCTCCCGTACCCCGCTGATCCGGAACGGCGTCCTGCGGCAGCCGCTGATCGCCTGGGCCAGCTCTCGTGCCCTCGTCTTCGCCGCCGCGCTTCTCGCCGCCGCTCTGTTCGGAAGCCCGGAGCGAGGCGTGGACCCGGCCGTGCCCGGGGCCCTGGCCTTCCTCGGCGCGTGGGACGGCACGTGGTACCTGGAGATCGCGTCCTCGGGCTACAGCGACGATCTGTCCGCGGTCGGCTCCGAGTTCACCAGCTTCGCCTTCTTTCCGCTCCTTCCCGCCCTCTTGGCGCTGGCCTCGCTCGTGGGCCTCAACCCGGCCATCGCGGGTGTGGTCATCTCGAATCTGGCCTTCCTGGGGGCCCTCATCGCGCTGCATGCTCTGACGCGGCAACTTCGCGGCGAGCGCACCGCGACGGTCGCGACCTGGTCTCTGGCCCTCGCGCCCCCCGCGGTGGTCGCGTCCATGATCTACACCGAGGGGATTGTGCTGGCTTTGGCGATCGGCGCAGGGCTCGCCGCGTCACGAGGCCGCTTTGCGCTGGCCGGTGGAGCGGCCGCCCTGGCGACCATCGCGCGGCCTCCGGGGGTGCTGGTCGTGGTGTTGGTCGGAGCGCTTGCGGTGGCCGATGGATCGTCCGGTCGCCGTGGACGGCTTCTTCGTGGAGTCGTTCCCGGAATCGCTGCTCTCGCCGCTTTCGCGGCCTGGCTCTGGTGGATGCACGGATCGCCCACCCTGCCGCTGGAGGCGCAGGAGGCGTGGGATCGAGGAACGCTGATCGTCGGGCTTGCCACCGTGGCCCCCGCCGAGATCGCCGCCGCCGTCGGCGCCGCGGTCCACCTCGATGTGACCGCCGCGTGGTGGGCGACCATCAGGGATGTCGGCTTCGGAGCGCTCTACCTCGCTCTGCTCGTGCGACTCTGGCGTGAGGAGGGCACGTGGCGGTCGCCCTGGGTGATCTACTCGGGGCTGGTGCTGGCCCTGCCTTTGGCCAGCGGTGTGGCGACATCGCTCGCGCGCCTTGGTCTGATGGCGTTTCCGCTCGCGTGGCCCGCAGCAACCTGGATCCAGGAGTCCTCTCCGCGGCGGGCTCGCCTCGCCACCGTCACCGCGCTGGTGGGGATCGTGGCCTTTACGGCGCTCCTCGCGGTGCGCTCGCCCTGAGGAGTGGAGGGCCTGCTGGCCGCGCAGTCGTGGCGACCCCCGAGAACCGCGCCGACCACCGTTCCCAGGCGTACGGAGAACTCGACGCGCACGATTCCCGGTCGGCGCGCCCGGACCTCGGTCCCCCAGGCGCCGTGCGGGGCGACGCAGGCCGCGCCCTCGGTCACCTGCCAGTAGGGCGTGTAGCGGATGCGTAGCCGATATCGGCCGGGCCGGCGCACACGAAGCGTGATCGCGTCCGCGCCGATCGACACCACGTCGACCCCTTCCTGCGGGGTCGCGATCGGGGTCGGTCGCCGCAACTCATAGATCGTCCAGGGGCCCACGCGCGCCGCAACATCGAGCCCCGCTCCGGCTCGGATGATCTCCGCCTCGCGACGGGCGCTGGGATCCAACGGGTCGTCCGGAAGAAAGACGTAGCGCACGCCGAGCTGCCGCAGCCACGATCGGTATCGCGCCGGCGTGAGGTCGTCGTAGAGGGCTTTGTTTACCGGAAAATCGTCTTGGCGGAACCAGCCCCGCGCGAGCGGTACGCCGCGCCGGGCGAGATGGTAGGCCTCCCAGTTGTCGGCGGTGGCGACCACCTCGACCCGATAGTTCTGGTCGTGATGCTCATCGAGGAACGCGACCACGGGGTCCCAGAAGCTCTGATCCGCGGCCTCCGCGGCGCTCGCCGTGCGCCACCCGGTGATCGCGGGCATCGCCTGCCACGCGAGGGCGGTGACGATGAGCGGGATCGCGACCATGCGGGGACGAAAACCCCGAGCCGAGAGCGGGATGAGGAGCAGGGGTGTCCCCAACAGCAGCAGCAGGCGCCCGACGTTTCCGCCGAGGGGTCCGGGCGCCGCGATGGTCGCGAGAGAGAGGGCTCCATACGCGGCGAACATGGCGCGCAGATGCTTCCCCTGGGGCAGGCCGCGACTCAGGAGAAACCCCGCCACGCAGAAGCCCGAGACGGCGATGGCCGTCTCGGGCTCGAACGGGTAGCGACCCTCGGTGGCAAAGGCTCGCACGAAAAGCGCTTGGACCACGACGATAGAGAGCATCGCGACGGCGAAGACAA
>JAUVQP010000085.1 GCA_030598075.1 Miltoncostaeaceae bacterium
AGCGCGGGCGCGAGCCGAGCCGTCCGGCGGCGGACGGCCGGCGTCTCGCAGACGTTCCCGACGGCCAGCGGCGATGCCGGCCTGCTCGGGGTTTGGACTCGAATGCAGGGGCGCCACAAGACCTTGCTTGCCGCGACCTCGCCGTTCGTCAAGCGCACCCCGCCGGCCGAGGCCGACGTTCGCAGGGGGCGGGCCGACGTGCTCGAGGTGCTTCGCCGGGCAGCCCGCACCATGGCTCTCAACTTCCGGGCTCGCCTCCGGGGAGCCTCGAACGTGGTCGCCCTCGATCAGTGCCGACCTCGGTTCGACGAGTTCGCCGACGCCCTGCTCCAGCGTGACCGCACGCTGCGGAACTACATCCGAGCCCTTCGCGGGGCCCCACAGGACGCGCCCGGGCTCTTCGTCGTACACCGTTTGCAGCTGACCGCGCTCGGAGGGACGCAGGTCGCGGTGCGTCGCTGCATCCGGCGGGCTGTCGGCGACGGGCCATCGGCTCCCGGCGTCCGACCGACCATTCACCGGATCGCCGACATCTCGCGCTCCCGTGTCGTCGCGACCAGCGCCGCGAGCGTTCAGGTTGTGGTGAGCGGCTACTCTCCGTCCAACCCGCTCAGGGTGAGCATGTTCCAGCCCAGGAACCCTCCTGAGCAGGGGTTCGACCCGGTGCCGGGCTTCAACGGGCCCCCGCCGTTCCCGGCGTCGGTGCAAGCGAACGACGACGGGCGCGCAGAGCGCAGCTTCGGAGTCGTCCGAAGCTTCTCGCCCGTCGGCCCCTGGCGCGTGGACGTTCTCGACGTGCGCACGGGCACGACGATCAGCCGCACCTTCAAGGTGGTCGAGTAGGGAGGTCTCGGCCGGTCCCAGCGCCGCTCGCCGGCGCTCCGGAACGCCTCGGCCACGGCGCATGCCCCGGGGGCCTCCGAACGCCCCACGCCCGTAATTCGTAAGGAGGCGTCGTGACGCTCCTTCGGCGCATCGACGAGGGAGGACCACGCGGGGGCTCGTGCGCCCGAGATGCGACCAGCCCGAGCGGGCCCGTCACCGGCTCAGTCCGAGCAGCTGTTCCAGGTCCATGGACGGAGCAGCGAGCCCCGAAGCGCGAGCGTGATCCCAAGCGTGACCGCCCCGCACATCAGGCCGATGCCGTCCGCAAGGATGATGGGAAGGCTCCCGATGCTGAGGCCGTAGAGCAGCCAGACGGCGTATCCGGTGACGTAGGCGCTGAAGAAGCGGGCCGAGACGTCGCGCGACCTTCCGCTCTTCAGCATTTGGCGGGCCTGGAGGAGGGTGGTGGTGGCGGCGCCGACGCCGTAGCACGTCGCGATCGTCGCCATCACTTCTGGGCTGATTGGAAGCATGGGAACGACGCTAAGGCGCCCATCTGGAGGGCACTTGAAGAGTGTGTGGAGAGTCTTTGGAGGCTGGGCCCGTATCTGAAGGGCGCCTCGTCTGTGAGAGAGTTCGCCCGCCCGGAAAGGTCCAAGAGGGGGTGATCCCGCCATAGGAGCCCGCGTCACGCAGCGGCTCGGCGGTTCCCGCGCCGGCCCGTGATCTACGCCTTTGGCGAGTATGAGGTCGACACCCTCGGGCTCGAGCTCCGGCGCGGGGGAGAGCGGCACCACGTCGAGCCCCAGGTGTTCGACGTGCTCGTCTACCTGCTCGAGCACCGCGAGCGCGTCGTGTCGCGCGAGGAGCTGCTGACGCAGGTATGGGGCCACTCCTACGTGTCGCAGGCGACGCTCAGCAGTCGACTGATGGCGGCCCGAAAGGCGATCGGCGACAGCGGCCGCGCGCAGTTGCTCATTCGCACGGTCAGGGGCCGCGGCTACCAGTTCGTCGGTGAGCTGGGTGAGGGCGACCGAGCACCGCCGGCCGAGCCGACGGCGGCCCCTTCGCTGGTCGCCCGAAGCGAAGAGCTGAGCCGACTCCAGGCCGAGCTCGACGCCGCGGTCTCCGGCCGGCGGCGCACCGTGTTCGTGACCGGAGAGGCCGGCGTCGGCAAGACCACGCTGGTCGAGTCGTTCCTGGCGCAGGCCGGCGGCCGCGCCCCGCCCCTCGTCGCGCGCGGCTTCTGCCTCGAGCACAGGGGCACGGGCGAGCCGTACATGCCCGTGCTCGATGCCGTCAGCGGGCTCTGCGCCGGGCGCGCCGGAGCCGCCGCGCTCGAGGCCCTCCGCGCCCGCGCTCCGACCTGGCTCGTCGAGCTTCCCTGGCTACTTCCCCCCGCCGAGCTCGACGAGGTGCGCCAGGCAGCGCTCGGCGCCACGCCCGAGCGCATGCTCCGTGAGCTCGCGGGGGCCCTCGAGGCGCTGGCGGCAAAGACGCCGCTCATCTTGGTGCTGGAGGATCTGCACTGGAGCGACGACTCGACGCTCGACCTGGTGTCTCGTCTGGCGCGCCGCGACGAGCCCGCCCGCCTGCTGATCGTCGGCACGTACCGTCCGGGCGAGGGGTCCGTCGAGCTGCTGCAGCGGGAGCTTCGGACCCGTCGACGGTGCGTCGAGCTCGGCTTGGCGCTGCTCTCCGACGAGAGCGTGCGTCAGCAGTTGGAGACCCGTCTCGGAGGCCCCGCGCTGCCCGCGGCCCTCGTCGGACTCGTTCACCGCAGGACCGACGGGAACCCGCTCTTCGTAGAGTGCCTGGTCGACTCCTGGCTCGACCGGGGCGCGCTCCACGAGACGGGGGACGGCTGGGAGCTTCGCGACGAGCCGGCTCGGCTCGCCGAGAGCATCCCCGACACCCTGCGCGACCTCATCGAGCAAGACCTCTCGCACCTCGGCGCGGACGACCTCGGCGTGCTCGAGGCGGCGAGCGTCGTCGGCAGTTCCTTCGTGGCCGCCGCCGTTCCGGCCCTCGACGTGGAGGAACGCTGCAGCCGCCTCGCCCGAGACGGCCGGCTGGTCCGGCTGCTCGGAGAAGCGGAGTGGGCGTCCGGCGAGCTTTCGACCCAGTTCGCCTTCCTTCACGACCTGCACCGCGAGGCGCTCTACGACCGCATTCCGGCCGGCCGGCGAGCGGGTCTCCACCGCGAGGTTGTCGACCGCTTGGAGCGGGGGTACGGGGCGGAAGCGCCGGAGCGGGCGGCCGAGATCGCCTTCCATTGCATCGAGGGACGCGACGCGGCCGCCGCGGTCGAGCACCTGCGCGAGGCGGCCGAGCAGGCGCGGCGGCGCGGCGGGCTGCGCGAGGCTGTGCGCCACCTGAACGACGCGCTCGAGCAGCTGAAGGCGGCCGCCGACCTCGCCGAGCGGGAGCGGATCGAGCTCTCGCTGCAGACGGCGCTCGGCCCGGCGCTGATGGTGACCGAGGGCTGGGCCAGCCCGGCGGCGGAGACAGCACTGGAGCGGGCGGTCGAGCTCTCGGAGCAGCTCGCCGACGGGCCGCTCCTGTCCGCGTCCCTCTACAGCCTGGCCACGCTGATGGAATACCGCGGCGACTATCCCGGCTCCGAAGGGCTGACGGCGCGCTGCCTCGCGCTCGACCGCACTCCGCCCGACCCGTCCGCCGACGTGGTGGCACATGAGCTCATGGCCTGCTCGTTGTTCCACCAGGGGCACTTCGATCGGTCCGTCGAGCAGGCCAGGAGGGGGCTGGCGCTGTACGAGCCCCGGAGCGTCTACGAGGGTCCGGCGGCGTTCGGCGAGGATCCTGCGGCCTCGTGCAACGACTGGGCAGGGCTGGCGCTTGGGTGCCTCGGTTTCCTCGACGAGGCTGAGCAGAGGATTCATGCGGCCATCGAGATCGTCGATGCGCCGGAGCACATTTACGGCCTCGCGAGCGCCCGTGCCCATGCCGCCCGCCTCTACCAGCTCCGCGGTGAGGTGGAAGGTGTGGAGCGCGAGGCGCGGGCCGCCTTGGCGCTCGCCACCGAGCAGGGGTTTGCCTACCAGGCGGCGGTCGCCACGATGCTCCTCGGCTGGGCGCTCTCGGCCGGAGACCGGGAAGGGGAGGGACTCGCGCTCATGCGCGAGGGGCTCGAGTCGCACCGCCAGACGGGTGCGGAGATGGATCGCCCCTACTTCCTGGCCCTGCTGGCGGAGGCCTCGATCGCATGCGGAGACTTCGAGGCCGCGCGCTCCGCCCTCGGCGGCGCGCTTGGTTCCACGGAGGGGGGGCGTTCGTTCTTCTACGAGGCGGAGATCCACCGGCTGCGGGGGGAACTCGCCCTGCAGGGCGGGGACGACGCCAAGGCCGCGGAGGCACACTTCCGCGCGGCGCTGGGGACGGCCCGCCGGCAGGAGGCGCGGTCGCTCGAGCTTCGCGCGGCGCTCAGCCTGGCACGCGCGCTTCGGGCGGCGGGTCGCGACGCGGAGGCGATCGAGGCGCTATCCCCGGTCGTCGATTGGTTCCCCGCCGCGCACGACAGCGCCGACCTCCGGAACGCCCGCGGGCTTCTCCACGAAGTCTCCAGATAGACCCCACGCCCGCACCACACTCGGTCCGTAGCTTCGGTGTCGGACGCTGGATCGAGACAATCGACGAAAGGGTGGTGATCCAGATGCAGACCAAGACTGAGCGGGCGGCACACATCGCAGGACGCACACAGGGAGCGGGGCGCACAATGAGGGAGCTGACCGAAGAAGAGCGGGTGGAGATCGAGCGCGACGCCGGGCTGCCCCAGTTGGACGCTCGTGAGCTGATCGACGCGGACCACCTGGAGGACGCGATCAAGGAGATGTACACGGAGGTCGCCGAGAACCCCGGCGGCGACTTCCACTTCCTGACCGGGCGCTCGCTCGCAGAGAGCCTCGGCTACGAGCCGGCCGTGCTGGCCCAGATCCCGGGCGAGGCCATCGACTCCTTCGCCGGCGTGGGTTTCTACTTCGACCTCGCCGGACTCGCGGAAGGCGAGGAAGTCGTCGACCTCGGAAGCGGTTCGGGAACCGACCTCTTCTACGCCGCGGTGCAGGTGGGGGCCTCCGGGCACGTAACCGGCATCGACATGACCGATGCCCAACTGGCCAAGGCCCGGCGGCTGCGCGACGCTCACGGCTTCGCCCAGGTCGAGCTCGTCGAGAGCCGCATCGAGCGGCTCCCCATCGAGAGCGCGAGCGTCGACTGCGTCGTGTCGAATGGCGTCATCAACCTCGCGCCGGACAAGGAGAGCGTGTTCCGCGAGGCCGCGCGGATCCTGAGGCCCGGCGGGCGACTGGCGCTCGCCGACATCGTTAGCGGGCGGCCGCTCGTGGGGCGCACCCGCCGAAACACGGATCTTTGGGCTGCGTGTATCGGCGGCGCCGTGCCGCAGGAGAGCTACGTCGAGGCCATCGAGGCCGCGGGCCTCACGGTCGGCGAGATCCGCGAGAACGACTACGACTTCCTGACCGACCGCGCGCTCCAAGCCTGCGACAAGTACGGGGTGGCGAGCGTCTCGCTGATCGCCTCGAAGTAGGCACAAGCGCGGGGCCCGACACGAGGGGCGCCATTGACTGTCGCCCCGGCCTCGGGTCAACTACTGGGGTCGGAGGCGGCGAGTCGTGCACCCGGCACTCAACACAGCGACAGGGAGCGATCATGGGTCACGGGGACACCGTCGAGGCGCACGGGCAGCGCGCGCTGGCGGCGATCCAACCGAACCACACCGGGACCACCATGGCCCGGGGCGAGGGCTCCTGGGTCTGGGACCCGGAAGGCAGGAAGTACCTCGACCTCGTGAGCGGCATCGCCACTCTCAACCTCGGGCACGGGCGTCCCGAGGTCCTTGCCGCCGCCCAGGCGCAGATGCACACGCTCGCGCACGGGGGCGGGGCCTTCCTCGATCAGCCGGTCTACGCGTTCGCCGAGCGGCTGGCGGGGATCACGCCCGACGGCATCGACTCCATCCTCTTTTCCGCGACCGGCTCCGGCGCCAACGAGTCGGCGCTCCACATGGCGCGGGTCGCCACCGGCCGCGACGACATCGTGTCGTTTCGAGGGAGCTTTCACGGCCGAACCGAAGCGGCGCTCGCCGCGTCGGTGTCCCGCGCCGAGTTCCGGACGAAGATTCTCGCCACGGACGTCACCGTCGCGCCATTTCCCCATGTCGAGGCGCCCGGCGAAGAGCCCGACGACCTCGCGGACAGGGCCCTCGCCGAGCTCGACGAGATCCACGAGACGGAGTGCCTGCCCGAGGAGGTCGCCGCCTACGTGGTCGAGCCGGTGCAGGGGCTCGGCGGCTGTTTTCCCGCGGGCGAGCGCTTCCTGAGCGGGCTTCGCGAGCGAGCGGACAGGTACGGGATCCTGCTCCTGTTCGACGAGGTCCAGACGGGGATGGGCAGAACGGGAGCGTGGTTCGCCGCGGAGCGCTACGGCGTCACTCCGGATGCCCTCACCTCCGCGAAGGCGCTCGGCAGCGGTTTTCCGATCTCGGCGCTCGCAACGCGGCACGAGCTTGTCGAGTCGCTTCAAAAGAGTGGGCACGGCTCGACGTTCGCCGCGAGCCCGGTGGCGTGCGCGGCCGGCCAGGCGGCCATCGACGTCGTCGAGCGGGAGGGGATCCTCGAGCGCGTGTGGGCCTCTGGCGAGGTCGTCCTGGCGCGACTCGATGCGATCGCCTCAGAGCACGAGTCGCTGCGGCGGGCCCGTGGACTCGGCTACATGCTGGCGCTGGCATGCCGAGATCGCGAGGCGGCCGTCGCGATCGCCGAGGGGTGCATCGATCGCGGGGTGTTGGTGACCCATTCCGGGATGCACGCGGACACCGTCCGGCTCATCCCCCCTCTCACGATCAGCGACGAGGAGCTCGACTTCGGTCTCGGCGTCGTCGAGGAGGCGGCCGCCGCGGCCGACGCCGCCCCCTGACCGCAAGGCGGCGGGTCGACGGCCGCCCCGCTCGGTTGACCGCCCAGCCGAGGGCTGGTTAGGGTGGCGGCCAACCCGGAGGAGCACGGTGAGAAAGGCCTAGGGCGGGGGAGTGCGGGCGGCGGTCGGATCGGTCGCGCTACTCGCCGTGCTGCTGGCCGTGGGGCTGGCGCCGTCGAGCGTCCTCGCCGCGGAAGCCGTCGAGACGCAGTACGTCGC
>JAUVQP010000154.1 GCA_030598075.1 Miltoncostaeaceae bacterium
GGGCCGGGAGCTGCTCGTGATCGGCGTGCTGAAGGGCGCGGTGTTCTTCATAGCGGACCTCATGCGGACGCTCGACATCCCGGCCGAGCTGGACTTCATGGCCGTGTCGTCATACGGGTCCTCCACTCACAGCTCCGGCGTGGTCCGCATCCTCAAGGACCTCGACATGCCGCTCGCCGGGAGGGATGTGCTGCTCGTCGAGGACATCGTGGACTCCGGGCTCACGCTGTCGTACCTTGCCAAGAACCTGCGCTCGCGTGAGCCCGCGTCGTTCGAGGTCTGCGCGCTCTTGACGAAGCCCGGCCACCGCCGCGTCGGCGTTGACATCCGGTATGTGGGCTTCGAGCTCCCCGACAAGTACGTCGTCGGCTACGGGCTGGACCTTGCGGAGCGCTACCGCAACCTGCCCGACATCTCCGCGATGCCGGGCGAGCGCGAGGCTGTCTGAAAATGAGCCGACGCGGCTCCGGTCACCCCGGCTTGGTGACCATCGCCCAGACCGCGAACACGACCAGGGCCAGCTCTACCGCGGTGAGCGTCGTCTCGCGCACGAGGACGCGCCGCGCGGCACCCCAGCCCGCCGCGAGTCCGCGCGCCAGCGCGCGCCCGTTCAGCGCGTGCAGGGGACCCAGGACCACCGCGGCGATGAACCAGACCGCCATGCCGATGGTGAGCCATGTCTGGCCGAAGTCGAGGTCCCGGTTCTCGACGGCCCAGACTCCCGCGACGATCAACACGACCGCGCTGGGAAGGATCAGCGCGCGGGCGCCCATTTTCGATGTCGCAGCGAGGTTCCTGGCTCGGTCCTCGGCCAGCGCCGGGTCGGGGGTGGCGAGCGTCCGGATCGCCAACGCCAGCATCAGGGCCGGGACGCCGACGATCATCGCCGCGGCCAGCACGTGGACGAAGATCAGGGTCTCGTAGAGCGTCATGTCGCCTCCGGTCCGGGCCACCGCCCGCGTCTCACTGTGAGACAGCTTCCTGGAGCCTGTCTCATAATCACAGTCCACGGCGGTCTGCGGGCTTCGGAATCGTCGCGACGCGGCGTCCTCGGTCGGGGCGATGCACCGCAGCAACCCGCCCTCCGTGCTTCCGGGCGTCGCTTGATCCCCTCACGCTGTCGGCCGCGTCCGGGTCTGAGACAGGTGCTTAGGATGAGTGTGTTCCCGGTGGGCTGGGCGGGCCTCGGCCAGGCCGATCGTCCCCCGCGTCGAGACGGTGCTCGATCGCCTCCATCTGCTCGCCGATCGTGTCGAGCTGCCCGCCGAGGAGGTCGAGGCGGTCGGCGATCTCACGGGCCACGTCATCGGCGGGCTCGGGAGCCTCTTGCGCGTTCGTCACGAGGCGGTCGGCTCCGCTCGCCGTCACATAGCCGACCAGCGCGATTCCCGTGACCATGACCAGCACGCCGAGCAGGCGACCCGCGTCGGTCCGGGGCACGATGTCCCCGTAGCCCACGGTGGTCACGGTCTGCATGGACCACCACATTCCGTCGCCCGCCCCGAGGTTCTGACGGGGCTCGACGAGGGGCAGCGCGAGGCCGCCGAGCACGACCACGAACAGGGCCAGCAGCGCGGGGTATCGGATGCCGCCCCCCTTGACCGCTGAGCGAATCCCGGGAAGGAGGCGCAGCAGGGCCAGCAGGCGGAAGAGGCGGAGCAACCGAAGCCATCCGAGCGCCGCCGGGAGCAGCGGCACCGTCGCGATGACGATCACGACGCGCAGCGGGTGCTCGCGCGCCCAGCTTCGCGGGTCGGGCACCACGACGAGCATGGCCACGAGCTCGACGGCGAACGCCAGCCACGACAGCCAGTTGAGCGCCCCGCCGAGCGCCCGGAGTCCCTCGCTCCCGTCCGAGTTGATGAGGATCGTCGCCGGCACGACCAAGAGCGCGGCGACGATCAGCGGCATCTCAAGACGCTTCTGTACGCGCTCGGCCCGCTCGTGGCTTCGCACCGTCATCCTCTCGCGGCCGAGGCGCGCGACGGCAGGTCGCTACGATCCGCCCGTGGCCTCGCCGTTGTCTTGGCTCTCGTCGCCCTGCGTCATGGGGGTTCTCAACGTCACGCCGGACTCCTTCTACGACGGAGGGCGCTATCTGACGTCCGATGCGGCGTGGGCGCGGCTTCGGCGCATTGCCGGGGAGGGTGCGGCCATTTGCGACGTCGGGGCCGAGAGCACCCGCCCGGGAGCCGAGCCCGTGCCCCCGGAGGAGCAGCAGCGTCGACTCGGCGGGCTTCTCGCCGCCATGCGAGATGGCGGCTCGCCCGTGGCGGTGTCCATCGACACGACCCGGTCGGCCGTGGCGGAGGCCGCGCTGGACGCCGGGGCGGTGATGGTCAACGACACGAGCGCCGGCCGTGATGACCCCGCGATGCTCCCGCTCGTCGCGGAGCGCGGTGTCGCCATCTGCCTCATGCACCGTCGCGCCGAGGCGCGCGCGATGCAGCGCGACCCCGGCTACGGCAACGTCGTGAGCGAGGTGCGGGACGACCTCGGCCGGCGCGTCGAGGTCGCGGTGGCTCGCGGCGTGCGCGCGGACCGCATCGTGCTCGATCCCGGGATCGGCTTCGGAAAGACCCTCGACCACAATCTCCGCCTGCTCGCGGGCCTCGGCGAGCTGCGGGCCCTCGGGACCCCGATCCTCGTGGGTGTCTCGCGCAAGTCCATGTTCGACCGACTGTTGGGGCGGGACGTCGACGAGCGGCTTCCGGCCTCGCTCGGCGCCGCGCTCGCGGCCGTGTCGCGCGGCGCCGACGTGGTGCGCGCCCACGATGTCGCCCCGACCGTCGACGCCCTCGCCGCCTGGTCCGCCGTGGAGCGCGTCGCATGAGCCCCCGAACCGGCGCGGTCGTCGGTGTCAGGGGCATCGAGGCGTTTGGTCGCCACGGCGTGCACGACGCCGAGCGGCGGCTCGGGCAGCGCTTCGTCGTCGACCTGCTCGTGCGCGTCGATCCCTGCCCGGCGACAGAGACCGATCGGTTGGAGGACACCGTCGACTACGCCGCGCTGGCCGACGCGGTGGTGTCGCTGATCGAAGGTCCGCCCGATCGCCTGCTGGAGCGCCTCGCCGCGCGCATCGCGGATCGCGTGCTCGACGAGCCTCGCGCCACGGGCGTGCGGGTCACCGTGCGAAAGCCCCACGTCGCCATCCCTCACGTCCTCGCCGAGACCGCCGTCACGCTCGCGCGCGGCGAGGCGCCACCATGAGGTACTGGCTGGGGCTGGGGTCCAATCTCGGCGATCGCCGGACGAGCCTCCAGGCGGCTCTTTCGGGCCTCGCCGCGAGCGGAGTGCGGGTCCGGGAGGTCAGTCCGGTCTACTCCACCGCGCCCCGGGATGTCCCGGACCAGCCCGAGTTCCTGAACGCCGCCGCGGTGGTCGACACCGACCTCGCGCCGCTTGGCCTGCTCGACGTCGTCAAGCGCGTGGAGACCGAGCTCGGGCGCGCGCCCGGGCCCCGCTCCGGCCCGCGGCGCATCGACTGCGACCTGCTGCTGTGGGAGGGCGGGTCATGGGAGCACGAGCGGCTCTCAATCCCGCACCCACGCCTCGCGACGCGGCGCTTCGCGCTCGTGCCGCTCATCGACCTCGATCCGGGGCTGACGTTTCCCGACGGGAGGCTGCTGGTCGATGTCGAGGCCCGCCTGGACGCCCTCGACC
>JAUVQP010000122.1 GCA_030598075.1 Miltoncostaeaceae bacterium
CGCTCGGCTGCGGAGTGCTGGGGCGAAGCGGCACGCCCATCGCGAGCTACTTCATGAACGAAGCGGATCTTCTGGTGGTGTTCGGCGCCTCGTTCTCCAACCACACGGGGATCACGCCGAAGCTGCCCACCGTGCAGGTCGACTTCGACCCGCTGGCGCTCGGCAAGTTCCACGCGGTCGACGTCCCGGTGTGGGGCGAGATCGGGGTCACCGCCAAGCGCCTGCTGGCCGAGATGGGCGGCGCGCCAGAGCCCGAGGACCGCCGGCCCGAGATCGCCAGACGGTGGAAGATCTGGCGGGCGGAGAAGGAGCGCCGCCTGGCCGACGACCGGGGCCTGGGGGTCAACTCGGCCTCCGTGTTCGCCGCCATGAACCGGCACGTGCCCGACGATGCCGTCATGGCGGTTGACGTGGGGAACAACACCTACTCGTTCGGTCGCTACTTCGAGTGCGAGGGGCAGAGCGTGCTCATGTCCGGCTACCTGGGCTCCATCGGCTTCGGCTACCCCGCGGCCATGGGCGCGTGGGCCGCGGCCCCCGATCGGCCGGCGGTGGCCGTCACCGGCGACGGCGGCTTCGGGCAGTACATGGGCGAGCTCACCACGGCGGTCAAGTACGGCATGAACATCACCCACGTCCTGCTCAACAACTGCGAGCTTGGGAAGATCACCAAGGAGCAGCGGGCCGGCGAGTGGGACGTATGGGAGACCGACCTCCACAACCCGGATTTCGCGGCCTACGCCGAGCTGTGCGGCGCCCGCGGCATCCGCGTGACCCGCGCCGACCAACTCGACGCCGCCCTGGAGGAGGCGCTCGCCGTCGACGGGCCGAGCATGGTCGAGGTGCTCTCGGACCCCGAGCTGGTCTAGCCCGGGGCCGCGCGCCCGATGCCCGGGGTCGCGGAGCGCGCCGTCAGGCGACGGTGACCTGGTCGGACAGGTAGACGTCCTGGATGGCGCTGAGCAGCTCCACCCCCTCGGCCATGGGCTTTTGGAACGCCTTGCGCCCGGATATGAGGCCGGCGCCGCCCGCGCGTTTGTTGATGACCGCCGAGCGAACGGCGTCGTGGAGATCATTGTCGCCGGACGCGCCGCCCGAGTTGATGAGCATCGAGCGTCCCATGTAGCAGTTGGCGAGCTGATAGCGCGTCATGTCGATGGGGTGATCCGACATGAGCTCCGAGTACATGAGCGGGCTCCACTTGCCGAAGGCGAGGTCGACGAACCCCGGCGCGGCGGTCTCGGGGAGCTTCTGCTTGATGATGTCGGCCTGGATCGTGACGCCGAGATGGTTCGCCTGTCCCGTGAGGTCGGCGGCCACGCCGTAGTCGGGCCCGCCCTCCTTGGTGGTGTTGAACGAGGGGTTGCGCAGATAACACCAGAGCACGGTGGCCATGCCCAGGTCGTGCGCCGCGGCAAACGCTTCGGAGACCTCGATGATCTGCCGGTCGGACTCCTCGGAGCCGAAGTAGATGGTGGCCCCGACCGCGACGCAGCCCATCTCGCGCGCCTGGCGAACGGACCCGAAGATGATCTGGTCGAACGTGTTCGGGAACGTCAGCAGCTCGTTGTGGTTGAACTTCATCAAGAACGGGATGCGGTGGGCGTAGCGCCGGGCCACCGCGCCGAGCGCGCCGAGGGTGGTCGCGACGGCGTTGCAACCGCCCTCCATCGCCAGCTCGACGATCTTCCGCGGGTCGAAGTACTCCGGGTTGGGCGCGAAAGACGCTCCGCCGGTGTGCTCGATTCCCTGGTCCACCGGGAGGATCGACATGTAGCCGGTGCCCGCGAGACGCCCGTGGTCGAGGATGGTCTGCAGCGAACGGAGGACGGGCGTGGGGCGATCCGACAGAGCGACGACCCGCTCGACGAAGTCGGCGCCCGGGAGCTGGAGATGATCGGCCGAGATCGTGTCGCACCGATGCCCGAGCAGATCCTCCGCATCATCGCCAAGAAGGGCCTCGATGCCGGCCTCTCGTGTCGTGGTCGCCACCGTGGGCTCCTTCGCTCGTCGGTTCTCCGGGGCGGCTGACGCCGCACGGGGTTCAGGTTAGTCGACCGACCTATCGCGGCTTCGGCGAGGCTCGATACGCCGCTAGGTGTACTCGAAGCCTCGGAGGCGAAGGGCCGCCGCCACGCGCTCGATGGCGATTCGGTATGCCGCCTCGCGCAGCGTCGCGCCGTCGTGAAGCGCTCGATGGTGCGTAACGCCGAAGGCGCGAACCATGCGCGCCTCCAGCTCCTGATCGACGTGCTCGCGGGTCCAGCTCACGTTCTGGAGGTTCTGGATCCACTCGAAGTAGCTCACGATGACACCCCCTGCGTTCGCCAGGATGTCGGGCAGCACGGTGACGCCGTTCTCGGCGAAGATCGCGTCGGCGGCGGGCGTCGTGGGGTTGTTCGCGCCCTCGACGATGAGCTCCGCGCGAACCGCGTCGGCGTTGCCGCCGTGTAGCACACCCCCCACGGCGGCGGGCACCAGAAGCTCGCAATCGATCGCGAGCAGCTCCTCGTTGGTGATGGCCTCGACGTCCATGCCGTCGTGACCGATGATCCCCGTCCGCGCGCGCCGCAGCAGCTCGGGCAGATCGAGTCCGCTCGGGTTGTGGACGGCCCCCTCGACGTCGCTGACCGCCACAATGACCGCGCCCAGCCGGCGGAGGGCCTCCGCGGCGTGGCTTCCCACGTTCCCGAAGCCCTGGATGGCCACGCGCGCGCCACCGAGGTCGAGGCCGATCTCGCCGGCGGCCTCGCGGGCGGCGATGGCCAGGCCCTCGCCGGTCGCCTCGAGCCTCCCGCACGTTCCGCCCAGCTCCTCGGGCTTGCCCGTGACGATGGCCGGCGTGTAGCCCTCGACGCGATGGTACTCGTCCATGAGCCAGGCCATCTCTGCGGGCCCGCTGCCCATGTCGGGCGCCATGATGTCGCGGTGGGGGCCGAGCACCTTCTGAAGGCCGCGCAGCGCGCCCCGCGTGGCCCGCTGGAGCTCACCCTGCGACAACTCCTTGCGATCGAGGGTGATTCCGCCCTTGGCGCCGCCGAACGGGACATCGGCGAGCGCCGTCTTCCAGGTCATGGCGGACGCCAGTGCGCGCACCTCGTCACGCTCGACGGAGGGATGGAAGCGGATGCCCCCCTTGTAGGGTCCGCGCGCGCTTGAGTGCTGCACGCGATACACGGCGAAAACCCGCAGGCTCTCGCTGTCCATGCGCACGGGCACCTGCGCGACGATCTCGCGGTGGGGCGTGGCGAGCACCGTGCGGAGGTCGTCCGCAAGACCGATCGCCTCCGCTCCCGCGCGGAACGCGGCATCGACCGTCTCGAGCTCGGTCGCATCGGGCCTCGCGGTCCTGCTCATCGGCTCATCCCCGCTCGTGGCACGCCCCCGCCATCGTGGCAGGCCTCATGCGGTCCGGCCCTACACACTAGAGTCGCCGCCCGTGCGCATCGTCTCGGTCGTTGGAAACCGCCCCCAGTTCGTGAAGGCAGCTCCGCTCTCGAGGGCGCTCCGGGAACACGTCGACGAGCGCCTCGTGCATACGGGCCAGCACTACGACCCCGAGCTCGCCGACCTCTTCTTCGACGAGCTGTCGATTCCCCGGCCGGATCACGCCCTCGGCGTCGGCGCCGGATCGCAGCTCGATCAGCTGGCGGCCATGCTTCGCGGACTCGAGAGCGTTCTCGGGGTCGAGCGGCCGGACGCGGTACTGGTCTACGGGGACACGACCACCACGCTGGCGGGAGCCCTGGCCGCGCGAAAGCTCGGCTATCCGGTGGCGCACGTTGAGGCCGGTCTTCGCTCGTTCGAGCCCTCGATGCCGGAGGAGCAGAACCGGGTTCTCACCGACCACCTCTCGTCGCTGCTCTTCTGCCCCACCCAGGTCGCCGTCGACAACCTCGCGGCGGAGGGCATCAGGGAGGGCGTTCACCGCGTCGGAGACGTCATGTTCGACGCGAGCTTGCTCTTCGCGGACGCCGCCTCCCATCGCCCCGGGCCCGAGCGATGGGGACTTCGGCCCGGCGAGTACCTCTTGGTGACGGTTCACCGGGCGGCCGCGACGGACACCGACGAGGCCCTCACCGCGCTGGTGGAGGTCCTCGGGTCGCTCGATCGGCCGGCCGTCTTCCCCGTCCATCCGCGCACGAGGGCAGCACTCGAGGCCGCCGGCCTGTGGGATCGCCTCGCGTCGGCGTCGAGCATCATCGTGGCGCCGCCGATCGGCTACCTCGACTTCGCCCGCGCGCTTCGCGACGCGCAGGCGGTCCTGACCGACTCGGGGGGCGTGCAAAAGGAGGCGTTTTTCGCGCGGGTCCCCTGCCTGACCCTGCGCGAGGAGACCGAGTGGGTCGAAACCGTCGAAGCGGGCTTCAATCGCCTCGTTGGCATGGACCCCGAGCGGGTCGCGGCGGCGCTCGCCTCGCTGTCTGTTCCCGAGGAGCAACCCTCGTTCTACGGCGACGGGCACGCCGCCGAGCTGACGGCGGAGATCCTCGTGCGCGAGCTCGGGTGAGCCGCCGGACTCTCTCGCGGGTGGCCTTCACCCGAAAGACCTCGCCGGCGAGCGCGGGCGTGCGGTCCTTGGCCCGAGCCTTGAGCGCCACGCGGTGGCGATCCTCGTGCTCGCCGAATGATCGAGGGCTGTCCGGCGCGACGATCAGAGGTCGAAGGGCGTTGCCTCGGGGAGGACGGAGGACATCTCCCCAGCCTCCTCATAGAGCCTCGCCACGCCGAACCTCGCGCTGAGCGCGACGGCGGGCAGCAGGAAGAAGATCCGCGTCGAACGCCCGGCCTCCGACCGGCCGAAGCGAGCCCCGTCCCGAAGGTCCGAGACGCCGAGGGCCATGAACAGTCCGGCCACGAGCCCTGCCATGACGCCCCCGCCGCCCGTGACGCGGTCGAAGACCAGGAGCAC
>JAUVQP010000027.1 GCA_030598075.1 Miltoncostaeaceae bacterium
TCGGGATGATCCGCGCCGATCGCGCCGATGTGATGCTCGTCGGGGGCGCGGAGGCGCCGCTCGTCTCGGTCGTCGTGGCCGGGTACGGTCGGTCGGGGGCGCTCTCGAAGGGCGGCCGACCGGCGGAGTCCTCGTCGTCGCCCTTCGACGCCGAACGCGACGGGTTCGTCATCGCCGAGGGCGCCGGGGTGCTCCTGATCGAGGAGCGCGAGCGGGCCCTCGCGCGCGGCGCGCGCGTCTACGCCGAGCTGGCGGGGTTCGGCAGCTCGTGCGACGCCGCCCACCTCACGGACCCGGACGAGACCGGTCGGGGCGCGGCGGCCGCGATCGGCGCCGCGTTGGGCGATGCCGGGGTGGCCCCGGAGGAGGTGGGCTACGTCAACGCGCATGCCACCTCGACGCCCGCCGGCGATCGTGCGGAGGCCCTTGCGCTGCACGCCGCCGGAGTGGGCTCCACCCCGGTCTCGTCGTCCAAGGGCTCCCTCGGCCACACGCTTGGGGCCGCCGGCGGGATCGAGGCGGGGGTTGCCGCGCTCGCCCTCTTCAGCGGCACGCTGCCCCCGACGGCTTCTCTGCGCACTCGCGATCCGGAGATCGACCTGGACCTCATCGAGACATCTCGCGAGGCCCCGGTGGCGGTGGCCCTCTCCAACTCGTTCGGCTTCGGCGGGCACAACGCCTGCGTGGTGCTGCGCCGGGCACAGCCCTAGGCGCTCACGACGTCGTTGGCGGCCGGCCGACCGGCGGAAGATCGCCCGCGCCTACTCGAAGTCCCCGGCCTCGCGGCGGAGGATGCGTATCGCCTCGTCGAGACGAGCAAGACCCTCGGCGCTGAGTCCGCTGAGCCCGAACTCCACCTCGGCGAGCGCCGCCGACGCTCTCCGTGCCACGCGCCTGCCGGCCGGGGTGATCTCGGCGAGAACGGTGCGTCGATCGCCCGGATGAGGGGTGCGTCGCACGAGGCCGTCCTCTTCGAGGCGGTCGATCGTGTTGGTGACGCTCGTGGGGTGGACCTGGAGTCGATCGCCGATCTTCCCCATCGGAAGGGCCCCTCTTCTCGAGAAGAAGAGCAGCGCCAGGGCCTCGAAGCGCGAGAAGGTCAGGCCACAGGGCCCGAGGGCCTTGTCGATCCGGGCGAGCATGATCTGGTGCGCACGGGCGATCGAGGTGGCCGCAACCATCGCGTCGGCGCCGGCCCACCCGCTCGCCACCCAGTTGCGGCGCGCCTCGGCCACGGGATCGAAGGGAAGAGGCACGTTCGGATGGTAGGCCACAGAAAGGCTAGGATATCCGAGTATCGGTCGTCCACAGATAGGGGTCAGGATGCCTGGGCGACAGACGGGCGGTGACTCGTCCGGGGGCGACGCCCAACACGCCGCGTGGCGGGAGGCCTACGAGCGGTCCGAGCTTCGCGACGTGCCCTTCGAGACTATGTCCGGCGTTCCGGTCGAGGCGGTGTACGGGCAGCCGCCGTATCCGGGTCAGTACCCCTACACCCGGGGCGTGTACGCCTCGATGTACCGCTCGCGGCTCTGGACGATGCGGATGTTCGCCGGCTTCGGCACCCCCTCCGACACGAACGCCCGCTTCAAGGAGTTGCTGCGCGCGGGCGGGACGGGGCTGTCGACGGCCTTTGACATGCCGACGCTCATGGGCCGCGACTCCGACAGCGATTGGGCGCTCGGCGAGGTCGGGCGCGCGGGGGTGGCGGTCGACACGCTCCTCGACATGGCGGACCTCTTCGCGGACATCGACCTGTCGGCGGTCTCGACATCGATGACCGTCAACGGACCGGCCCCCGTGCTTCTGGCCATGTACGTCGCCCTGGCCGACCAGAACGGCGTCGCGCGGCGCGACCTCGCCGGGACGATCCAGAACGACATCCTCAAGGAGTACCAGGCGCAGAAGGAGTACATCTTCCCGCCTCGGCCCTCGGTACGCCTGATCACCGACATGATCGCGTTCACGACGGCCGACATGCCGCGCTGGCACCCCGTCTCGATCTCGGGCTACCACATCCGCGAGGCGGGCAGCACGGCGGCACAGGAGCTCGCGTTCACGCTGGCCAACGGCTTCGCGTACGTGGAGGCCGCCATCGCCGCGGGGCTCGCCGTCGACGACTTCGCGCCGCGGCTCAGCTTCTTCTTCAACTGCCACATCGACTTCTTCGAGGAGATCGGCAAGCTCCGTGCCGCGCGCCGCATCTGGGCGCGGTGGATGAAGGAGCGCTTCGGCGCGAGAGACGAGCGCAGTCTGCTCTGTCGCTTTCACACTCAGACGGCGGGCGTCTCGCTCACCGCCCGCCAGCCCGAGAACAACATCGCCCGGGTCGCCATCCAGGCGCTCGCCGCAGCCCTCGCCGGCACGCAGAGCCTTCACACGGATGCCCACGACGAGGCGCTGGCGCTGCCCAGCGAGAGGGCCGCACGGATCGCCCTGCGCACGCAGCAGATCGTCGCACACGAGACCGGCGTGACCAACGTCGGCGACCCGCTCGGCGGATCGGACTTCGTCGAGGCGATGACCGACGAGATGGAGCGCCAAGCCGAGGAGATCTTCGCGCACCTGCTGGAGCTGGGCGACGGCTCGGTCATCGAGGGCGTCTACGAGGCAATCGAGAACGGGTACTTCGTGGGCCAGATCGCCGATTCCGCCTACCGCTTCGAGCGCGACATCAACGCCGGACGGCGGATCGTGGTGGGCGTCAACCGATTCACCGAGGGAAACGACGAGCGGGCGGACGACCTCCTGCGCGTCGATCCCTCCGTCGAGGAGCATCAGCGCGCGCGCCTGGCCCGGGCGAAGCGAGACCGCGACGCTCGCGCGGTGGCCGAGAGCCTGCGCCGCGTGGCCCTGGAGGCCGCCGACCCCGCCACGAACCTCATGCCCGTGCTCATCGATGCCGCCCGGGCTCACGCCACCGAGGGCGAGATCGTCGGCGCCCTGGAGTCTGTGTTCGGCACGTACGTCGAGAAGACCGTGGTCTGATGCCCCATCGTCCCGCCATCCGGATCGTCCTCGCCAAGCTCGGGCTCGACGGCCATGACCGGGGCCTCAAGGTGGTCGCCCGGATCCTGCGCGATGCCGGCATGGAGGTGATCTACCTCGGGCTGCGCCAGTCGGCCGAGAGCGTGGTGGCCGCCGTCGAGCAGGAGGATGCCCACGCCGTCGGCCTTTCGCTGCACAACGCCAGCCATCTGACGCTGGCGCCTCGGATGGTGGGCGCCCTCGCGGCGGCGGCGATCGACGCGCCGGTGATCGTCGGCGGCATCATCCCCGATGACGACGCGGACGAGCTTCGTCGAGCGGGCGTCGCCGCGGTCCTGGGTCCGGGGGCCTCGGCCGACGAGGTGGTGCGGGCGGTGCGCGATGCCGTGGCGGGTCGCTCGTAGGCGTGCGCGCCGAGAGCATCGAGGAGCTTCTGGCGGGCGCGCCCTCGGGCGAGCGTCGAGTGGTGGGGCGCCTGATCAGCATCGTCGAACGCGACGGCGACGGCGCCGAGGAGATCGCAGAGTGGGCGCACGCCCGGAGCGGCCGCGCCCACATCGTGGGTATCACGGGGGCGCCCGGAGCCGGGAAGTCGACGCTCGTGGGTGGACTGCTCGCCGTCTGGGCGAAGGCCGGGCGCCGCCCTGCCGTCCTGGCTGTCGATCCGACCTCACCGCTGACCGGAGGCGCCATCCTCGGCGACCGCGTGCGGATGGACAGCGTCGCGACGGGGGCCTTCGTGCGCTCGATGGCGACCCGGGGCCACCGGGGAGGGCTGGCGCTCGCGGTCCCGGGAGCCGTCCGGGTGCTCGATGCCGCCGGCTTCGATCCGGTCGTCGTGGAGACCACCGGCGTCGGGCAGGTCGAGGTCGACATCGTGGGCGCCGCGGACACCACCGTGCTCGTGGTCGCCGCAGGATGGGGCGATGCCGTACAGGCCAGCAAGGCCGGCCTGCTCGAGGTTGCCGACCTGTTCGTGGTGAACAAGGCGGACCGCCACGGCGCCCACGATGCCCGGCGCGATCTCGACCTCATGCTCGACTTGGGCCGCGTCAGCGGTCACGAGGATCGCCGCGGCCACCGCCCCGAGATCGTGATGACCACGTCGACCACCGGTCATGGGGTCGAGGGCGTGGCGAGCGCCATCGACGAGCATCGCCGGCATCTCGTCGAGAGCGGGGAGCGGGCTCGCGCCTACCACCGCCGCATCGCGCTGGAGGTTCGCGATCGGGCCCAGGCGCTTCTCGTGACCCGTGTCGCCAAACTGCTGTCCTCGGAGGACGGCCGCGTCGCTCTCGACGCCGCCGAGAGGCGGGCCATGACGCCGGCCGCGGCAGCCCGGGCCGTCGCGGCGCGGATCATCGCCGCTCCAGACCGGACCTCGCCCGAGCACGACCGCTCGTAGCCACGGGTCGGCCGGACTCAGCCACGCGCTCGCCGCCCGGGGCCGGGTTCGGCCCGCGGCCGGGGGCACCGATGGTCGACGCGATCAACGTCCCTCGGGCCAAGCTGGAGGACGCTCGCGCGTGGGCAGCCTGGGTCTCGATCCCGGTGCGCACTCTTCGGAGCCCGCGCGGACTTCGCGAGAACCCAAGCCGGGCGAGGGCTTCGACCTAACACGCGCGACGGGATTCGAACCCATGACCTTCGTCTCCGGAGGCCGACGCTCTATCCAGCTGAGCTACGCGCGCTCGCACGCCCAGTCTAGCTCAGCGAGAAGAGTCGCCGGTCGGGCGCCGCGCACGCCCTCCACCGTTAGGTTGTCCTGTGATGGACCTCCTCCTGACCCTCCTTGGAACCTCCGCCTCGGTGCCCACAGCCGCGCGCGGCGTGTCCTCCGTGCTGCTCGTTCGCGGCGGCGAGCGCCTCTTGATCGACTGCGGCGAGGGGACCCAGCGCCAGTTGCTGCGGTCCGGCCTCGGTCTGGCGGACGTCGACGCGGTCCTTCTCACGCATCTGCACGCGGATCATTACCTCGGGCTTCCGGGATTGCTGAAGACGTACGGTCTGCGTGGGCGCGAGCGATCACTTCGTGTCGTCGGTCCGCGAGGCCTCCGCGCACTCCTCGCGAGCCTCGGCGGGGTGATCGGGCGCCTGCCCTTCCGGCTCGAGATCGACGAGACGGAGGGCGGAGCGGCGTGGCGGTGCGAGGGTGCGCAGGTGGTCGCGTATCCCACGCGTCACTCGGTCCGGTCGCTCGGCTTTGCGCTGGTCGAGGACGAGCGGCCCGGATCGTTCGACGTCGAGACGGCCCGGGCGCTCGGCGTGCCGGAGGGGCCTCTGTTCGGCCGGCTCCAGCGAGGCGAGGCCGTCGAGTCGCCGAGCGGGACGATCGTTCGGCCGGAGCAGGTTCTGGGCATGCCGCGGTCGGGACGGCGCGTCGTCGTCACCGGCGACACCGAGCCCTGCGAGGCGACACTTGAGGCGGCACGGGGGGCCTCCCTGTTGGTCCACGAGGCCACCTTTGTCCACGAGGAGCGGGATCGGGCACGCGAGACCCGGCACTCGACGGGCCGGGAGGCCGCGATCCTGGCGCGGGAGGCCGACGTGGGCCTGCTCGTGCTCACTCACCTGGGTGGGCGGGCGACGCCCCGCGAGCTCCGGAGGGAGGCCGAGTCCGAGTTCGGCCGCGTGCTGGTCGGGCGCGACTTCGATCAGATCGAGGTGCCAAACCCGGAGCACGGTGGACCGATCGTCCACCGTGCGCGCGACCGCCCCTCGGAGCGCGGCCCGATGGCGGCCTCCCCCGGTCCTGCTGGTAGGCTTGTGGAGGACGACCTTTAAGCCCGGTCCCGTGAGGCCGGAAAGGAGCGCACCCATGCCTGACCGTTCGTCACAAGCCGCCGACCGCCCACCCGGCTAGACGGTGTCGGCCACGGTTTTGGTCGATGGCGACCAGCTCCGTCGGACGGTGGCCCGCATCGCCCACGAGATCGTGGAGCGTCATGCGGACCCGGCTGCGATCGCGCTGGTGGGGATCCATACGCGCGGCGTTCCGCTTGCGAACCGGCTCGCCGAGCTGATCAAGAGCTTCGCCGGGGCCGCCCCGGCGCTCGGGACCCTCGACATCGCGCTGTACCGGGACGACCTCGGCTCGCGCCCGGCGAGCCCAATCGTGCACGACACGCGGCTCGAGTTCTCGATCACCGAGCGCGCGGTGATCCTCGTGGACGACGTCCTCTACACGGGCCGCACCATTCGCGCCGCACTGGACGCCCTGCTCGACTACGGGCGGCCGCCGCTCGTGCAGTTGGCGGTGCTCGTCGATCGCGGGCACCGGGAGCTGCCCATTCGCCCCGACTACGTCGGCAGGAACTTCCCGACCGATACCCGGGAGCGCATCGCCGTGCGCCTGACGCAGATCGACGGGGTCGACGAGATCGTGCGCCACACCGACGAGGAGGTGCGCTGATGCCCCGATCGCTTCTGGCGATCACCGATGTGGACCGCGCGGAGGTCGCGCGGCTCCTGCGGGTCGCCAACCGGTTCAGGGAGGTCATGGCCCGCGACATCAAGAAGGTGCCCACCCTCCGGGGGCGCACGATCGTCAACCTGTTCTTCGAAGCGTCCACGCGCACGGCGACCTCGTTCGAGCTCGCCGGCAAGCGGCTGTCCGCCGACGTCATCAGCATCAAGGGGAAGGGCAGCAGCCTGGAGAAGGGCGAGAGCCTGAAGGACACGGTCCTGACCCTCGCCTCGTACGCCCCGGACGTCCTGGTCATCCGCCATCAGAGCGCGGGGGCGTGCGCCCTGGCCGGCAGGTACACGGACGCCGCGGTCATCAACGCCGGAGACGGCAAGCACGCGCACCCGACGCAGGCGCTGCTCGACCTCTACACCGTCGAGCGCGAGGTCGGCCCGATCGACGGGCTGCACGTGGCGTTCGTGGGCGACATCGCGCACTCGCGGGTCGCGCGCTCGGGCATCGCGGGCTTCCGGATGATGGGGGCCAAGGTCAGCGTCGTCGGGCCGCCGACGCTGCTTCCCCGCCACGCCGAGGAGTCCCTCGGCGTCGACGTCTCGACCGACATCGCCGACATCGCCGACGCCGACGTCGTCTACGTCCTGCGCATGCAGCTCGAGCGAATGGGCCCCGGGCGCCTCGTTCCCTCCCTGCGCGAGTACGCGGCCACCTACGGGGTGTCGCACGCTCGGCTGCGGCCCGGCCAGCGCGTCATGCACGCCGGACCCATCAATCGGGGGGTCGAGATCGCCGACGACCTGGCGGACGATCCGGGCACGCTCATCGTCCCCCAGGCGGCCAACGGCATGATCGTGCGGATGGCGGTGCTCTACGACCTGATCGCCGCTCCCGAGGGCGCCTCCGAGCAACGCTCGGCTCTCGGCGACGCGGTCGCGGTCTGATGACGGTCACGCTCGCGCAGCGCGGCGGGGACTCGGCGTCCCTCGTCATCCGCGGCGCGCGCGTTCTCGATCCGGTCGCGGGCATCGACGAGACCAGGGACCTGGTCGTGAGGGACGGGGTCATCGGTGGCGATCCCACGGGCCTTCCGGAGGTGGCCGGTTCCGAACGCGTCGTCGTCCCGGGTTTCGTGGACCCCCACGTTCATCTGAGAACCCCGGGCCGCGAGGACATGGAGGACATCGCGACCGGCAGCGCGGCGGGGGCCGCCGGGGGCTTCGTGACGATCCTCGCCATGCCGAACACATCCCCTCCCGTCGACAACGCGGGAATCCTCGCGTCGCTCTTGGACGCGGCGCGCGAGGAGGCCCGCATCCGGGTGGGCTTCTACGCCGCCATCACGGCCGGACAGCGGGGCCAGGAACTGACCGAGCAGGTCGAGTTGGCCGAGACGGGCGCGGCGGGCTTCAGCGACGACGGGGTCCCGGTCGCGAACGCCGAGGTCATGCGGCGGGCGATGCAGTACCAGGGAATCACCGGGCTGCCGCTGGTGCTCCACGAGGAGGACCCGGACCTCTCGGGTTCCGGCGTCATGCACGAGGGCGCGGTCGCGACGCGCGTCGGGCTGGCCGGGATCCCCGGCGTCAGCGAGAGCATCGCCGTGGCGCGCGATGCGGCGCTCGCCGAGTACGAGCGGGCGAGGATCCACATCTGCCACGTGTCGGCGCGCGAGACGGTGGAGGAGATCCGCCGAGCCAAGACGCGCGGCGTCGCGATCACGGCCGAGGTCACGCCGCATCACCTCCTGCTCACCGACGAGGCGGTGGTGGGCCTGGACCCGTCGCGCCACAAGATGAACCCGCCGCTTCGGGAGCAGGCCGACCGCCAGGCGCTGGTGGAGGCCCTCGTCGACGGAACGCTGGATTGCATCGCGACCGACCACGCCCCGCATGCGGGGCACGAGAAGGATGCCCCGTTCGAGGAGGCCCCCTTTGGCGTGACGGGGCTCGAGACGGCGTTCGCCGCGTGCTACACGCACCTGGTCCGACCGGGTCACCTCGATCTGGAGATGCTGGTCCGGCGCCTTGGGGCCGATCCGGCCCGCACGCTCGGCCTGCCGGAGCCTTCGCTCTGCGACGGGGCGACGGCGGACCTTGCCGTGGTCGACCTCGGGGCGCGGCAGGTCGTCGGGGATGCCGGGTTTCAGAGCAAGTCGACCAACTCGGCGTTTCTCGGAGACGCGCTGTACGGCGTCGTCGAGTTGACCATCGCAGGAGGGCAGATCGCATGGCGACGATAGGCACCCGACACGAGCGCCTGCTCGGCCGCGAGGGCACGGGCCTCATCATCATCGACGTCCAGGAGGCCTTCCGCCCGGTCATTCACGGCTTCGACGAGGTCGCCGCCCAGTGTGGTCTTCTCGCCGAGGGGTTTGGCGTCCTCGGACGTCCCGTGCTGGCGACAGAGCAGTATCCGGAGCGCCTCGGGCAAACGGTCTCGGAGGTCGCCGAACGGCTGCCCGAGGGGGTCGCCCCCATCCCGAAGCTCCGCTTCTCGGCCTGCGGCGTCGAGGGTTTTGACGCCGCGCTCAGCGACGCCGGGTGCCGGACCTGGCTTCTCGCGGGCATCGAGACGCACGTCTGCGTCAACCAGACGGCCCACGACCTCGCTCGGTGGGGGCACACCGTGCACGTCGCCGCGGACGCGGTCAGCTCGCGGACCGAGAGAAACCGCGACCTGGGCTTGGCCAAGATGGCAGCGGCGGGCGCCATCACGACGAGCGCCGAGATGGCGCTCTTCGAGATGCTCGAGGTCGCCGGGTCCGATGAGTTCAAGGCGATCTCCCGGCTGGTGAGGTGACGCGGAGCCGCCCGGCGACCGTCGTTCTCGCCGACGGTCTGGTTCTCCGGGCGCGCTCGGTGGGAGCGCCCGGCACGGCGTTCGGCGAGATGGTCTTCACGACCGCCATGACGGGCTATCAGGAGGCCGTGACCGACCCCTCATACCTCGGGCAGCTTCTTTGCTTCGCCGCGCCGATGATCGGGAACTACGGGGCGGGTGAGGCGTTCTCCGAGAGCGGCCGCGTCTGGCCGGGCGCCATCGTCATGAACGCCGCCTCCGACGAGCCGGGCGCGGCAGGTCCCCACGGCTGGTGCTCCTGGCTGGCCTCGCGAGGGGTGGTGGCCGTCGACGACTGTGACACCCGGCGCCTGGTCGGGCACGTGCGCGACGCGGGGGCGATGGGGGCAGCTGTCAGCACCGAGCTCGATGCCGAGGAGCTCATCGCCCACGCCAGAGAGCTTCCGGCGCTCGACGGGAGGGACCTCGCCTCCGAGGCGGCGGGGCCCGCTCGCGAGATGGGGAGAGACGGCCCGCGGGTGGTGGCGATCGACTGCGGCATGAAGGAGAGCATCGCGGCGGGCCTCGTCGAGGCCGGGTGCCGTCTGCGCGTCGTGGCCGCGGGCGCCAGCGCCGATGACGTGCTCGACCTCGAGCCGGATGGTGTCTTCCTCTCGAACGGACCGGGCGACCCCGCCGCCGTCGGGTCGGTCGTCGAGACCGTTCGCCGCCTTCTGGGGCAGACGCCCATCTTCGGCATCTGCCTGGGCCACCAGCTCTTGGCCCGGGCGCTCGGCCTGTCCACCGAGAAGCTCCCGTTCGGCCATCGTGGCGCCAACCACCCCGTGCGCCGGGCCGAGGACGGCGGAGTGGAGATCACGGTGCAGAACCACGGCTATGCCGTGTCGGCCGACCCCCTTCCCGACGGTGTCATTGTCACGCGCACGAGCCTCTTCGACGGCTCCGTCGAGGGGTTGGCGGCTCCGGACCGTCGCGCGTTCTCGGTCCAGTACCACCCGGAGGCGAGCCCCGGGCCCCGCGACGCGCGCTATCTCTTCTCGCGCTTCGTGGAGGGCCTTCGCTGATGCCCCGCCGAGACGACATCAGCTCGATCCTCGTCATCGGCAGCGGCCCCATCATCATCGGGCAGGCCGGCGAGTTCGACTACTCCGGCACACAGGCGTGCCGCACGCTGCGCGAGGAGGGCTACCGAGTCGTCCTCGTCAACAGCAACCCGGCGACGATCATGACCGACCCCGGCACCGCGGACCGCACCTATCTGGAGCCCCTGGACGTCGAGGCCGTCGCCGCCGTCATCGAGCGCGAGCGACCCGACGCGCTGCTGCCGACGGTCGGCGGGCAGACGGCGCTCAACCTCGCCATGGAGCTGCATGGCGAGGGCGTGCTCGAGCGTCACGGCGTCGAGCTCATCGGGGCCGATGCCGAGGCGATTCGGCGTGCCGAGGATCGCGAGGTGTTCCGCGACACGATGGGGCGTGCCGGCCTGGCCGTACCGGCCGGCCGCATCGTCTCCTCGGTCGAGGAGGGGCTCGATGCGGCGGCCAGCCTCGGGTTTCCGCTCGTCCTGCGGCCGGGTTACACGCTCGGCGGGGAGGGGGGCGGCGTGGCCAAGACGCGCCAGGACCTCGCCGACCGACTCGCGCGGGCGCTCGAAAGAAGCCCCATCGGCCAGGTGCTCCTCGAGCGCTCCGTGCTCGGTTGGGCGGAGCTGGAGCTGGAGGTGGTCCGGGACTCCGCGGACAACGCCGTGGTGGTCTGCTCCATCGAGAACCTGGACCCGATGGGTATCCACACCGGCGACTCCGTCACGGTCGCGCCGACGATGACGCTGACGGACCGCGAGCTCCAGACGCTCCGCGACGCCTCCCTCGCGGTCATCCGTGCGGTCGGCGTCTCGACCGGCGGCGCCAACGTCCAGTTCGCACTGAACCGGGAGACCGGCGAGCTGGTCGTCATCGAGATGAACCCCCGGGTCTCGCGAAGCTCCGCGCTGGCGTCGAAGGCAACGGGCTTCCCGATCGCCAAGATCGCCGCGCGGCTCGCCATCGGCTACACGCTGGACGAGCTTCCGAACGAGATCACGGCGGTCACGCCAGCGAGCTTCGAGCCCTCGCTCGACTACGTGGCGATCAAGGTGCCCCGTTTTGCCTTCGAGAAGATCCCGGGCGCGTCGCCCCGGCTCACCACGCAGATGAAGAGCGTCGGAGAGGTGCTGGCCCTGGGGCGCACCTTCAACGAGGCGTTCGGAAAGGCCATGGGCGCGCGGGAGCTTGACGTGTCGCCAGAGATTCCCGACGATCTCGATGCGGCGCTGGCGCTTCTGCAGAAACCGAGCTGGGACCGCTACGACCTCATGATGAGCGTCTTGGTCCGCGGCGCGAGCCCCGAGCAGGTGTCGGAGGCTTCCGGGGTCGACCCCTGGTTCTGCCGGCGCATCCAGGAGGTCGCCAGAGCGGGGGTGCGAGCGGCAAAGACGTCGCCCCCGGAGGCCGCGTCCATGAGGGAGGCCCGTCGCGCGGGCGCCACCGACGCCGATCTGGCTCGCGCGCTCGGCTCGTCGGCCGAGGCCGTCGCCCGGCGCCGGGAGGAGCTCGGGGTCATGCCGACGTTTCACGCAGTCGACAGCTGCGCCGCCGAGTTCAAGGCGGCGACGCCCTACTTCTACTCGGCCTTCGAGACGAAGACCGAGGTCGCCGCCGACGAACGCGATGCGATCGTTGTGCTCGGGTCGGGACCGAACCGCATCGGACAGGGCATCGAGTTCGACTACTGCTGCGTCCA